>DAIMYK010000254.1:0-3158 GCA_036734525.1 Sediminibacterium sp.
CATCAGGTGATAAAAAAAATATTTTTTTTACTGGCTGCTGTGATCCTTTTTCAGTCATCCGCAGAAGCCCGATTGAACTAGGTTAATAAGATTTTAGTTGTTACCAGAACAAAAGGTTTTTATCATACCTCCATCGTTGCCGGGGTTAAGGCAATTCAGCAATTAGGTAATGAAAACAAAGTGCAAGTTGATACGACCTCTGATGCCGGCTTTTTCACTCCCCGTCGTTTGAAGCAATATGCTGCCGTTGTGTTTCTTAGCACAACAGGTGATGTTTTGAATGACCGGCAGCAGAAGGCATTTCAACAATATATCAGCAGGGGAGGAGGATTTGTTGGCATTCATGCCGCTGCAGATACAGAGTATGACTGGCCCTGGTACAATGAATTGGTAGGGGCCTACTTTTTAAGTCACCCTCAGCAGCAGCAAGCTCTTTTGGTTGTCCGCGATTCAACGCATTCCTCTACCCGCCATCTCCCTGCCAACTGGAAAAAATGGGATGAGTGGTACAACTATAAAAGCATCCAGCCACACATTAAAGTGTTGATAACATTGGAAGAATCCAGTTATTCCGGCGGAACCAATGGCAGGTTTCACCCTATTGCCTGGTGCCATGAATGGAACGGTGGCCGGGCTTTTTATACAGGTTTGGGTCACACGGATGCATCTTATGCTGATTCACTTTTTTTGCAGCACTTGTGGGGCGGAATCACTTATGCCATGAAACAATAGTACATGCAGTTACCCCCGGCTTTAATATCCTCCCTTCAGGGATTGAACGGTTTTGATACTGAGGCATTCACTATTGCTCATCATTCCAATACCCCCGTTACTTCCATCAGACTGAATCCATACAAGACCGCTCAACTTTCGCCGGACTGGCAGTTGTCTCAGGTACCCTGGTGTGCCGAAGGCAGATATCTTTCCTCCCGCCCTTCTTTCACACATGACCCTTTTTTGCATGCCGGTGCTTATTATGTGCAAGAGGCCAGTAGTATGTTTGTTCAATATTTACTCGGTCAGTTGTTTGAAAAAGATGCAGCCATCAACATCCTTGATTTGTGCGCAGCTCCGGGGGGAAAATCAACATTATTAGCAGGTTACTTTGACCAGGCATTACTGGTTGCCAATGAAGTCATCCGCTCGAGAGTACCCATATTAACTGAGAATTTGATAAAATGGGGTACACCTCATAGCATTGTTACCAACAATGACCCCGCACACTTCGGTCATCTTCCCGGTTTTTTTGACTTGATGCTGGTAGATGCGCCCTGCAGCGGCAGTGGCTTGTTTCGCAAAGATCCATCGGTTGTTGCTGAATGGACAGCGGAGCAAGGTCAATTGTGTGGTCGCAGGCAGCATCGAATACTGGAGGATGTTTTGCCCGCCTTGCGGGAAGGAGGTATTTTGCTATACGCTACCTGTTCCTTTTCCCCGGAGGAAGATGAACACATCACTCATTGGTTGATACAGGAAATGGACATGGAAGCAGTTGCAATTAACGTTCCAACTGATTGTGGCATCGTAAAAGCTGAATTTCCCGGGAGTTATCGTTTCTTTCCCCACTTGTTGCAGGGAGAAGGTTTCTATATTTCTGTTTTGCGGAAAAAAAGTCCTGCTGATTTTTTCTCGGGAAAAGAAGTGTCTCTGGAAAAAATTTCCCGGCAGGATGAACAGCTTTTCAGAACTCATTTCGGATTGGATGATTCATTTGCTATTTTTTCGCAGGCAGAAAGGGATCGGCTATTGCCGGAAATACATATACAAATCCAGGTACCCGATGAAGAAAACACTATTTATGCTGAACAAGCTCTTCGCCGCTACCACAATCCGCGCTGAGGTGTGGAATGTGGAAGTGGGTGGAGGCGGAGGTAATGGTTATTACACGCTCCTTTTCCTGCTCCATCCAGTCGGTGACGGTATTACCATCATCCACGTCGCCGATCTTGTGGATCAGGCCGGTATAAAACAGAATTCGTTCCGTAGTAGTCGTCTTGCCAGCATCAATGTGCGCGGCGATGCCGATATTGCGCGTCCGCTCCAGCGGAAACTGGCGTTGCGGCGAATTCAGCGCGGCGTTGATGGCGGCTACGTCACTCATTTCAAACGGAAATTTGGTCAGTTACGGGGAATAAAAACGCCCCGGGAATCCCTCGGGGCGAGGTATTGATCAGAATGTCCTGTCTACCAGCGGAAATGGGCAAACGCCTTGTTCGCCTGAGCCATCTTGTGGACGTCATCGCGTTTACGAATGGCACTGCCCTGCCCCATGAAGGCATCCATCAATTCGGCCGCCAACGCCTCCCTCATCGGGACACCCTTCCGAGCGTCAGCAAAAGTGGTCAGCCAGCGCATGGCCAGAGCGGTCTGACGGGCGGCAGGAATCTCCATCGGAACCTGATAGGTAGCACCACCGACGCGACGCGCCTTGGTCTCGATCCGCGGCTTGGCGTTATCGACGGAGCGCTGAAGTATGTCCAAGGTGTTAACCCCCGGATTCTTCTCCGCCAGAACATCCATCGCCCCGTAGACGATTTTTTGCGCAACGGTCTTTTTCCCACTGCGCATGACCGTGTTGATCAAACGCCCAACCAAAGGGCTGTTGAAACGGGGATCAGGCTGGGTTGAACGTTTTTCAGCTTGGCGACGACGAGCCATACAGAGAGCGGTAAAATTGGTTAAAGTCTAATCCGAATCACTTGCCCGCCGGCTTTGCAGCCTTGGGGCGTTTGACTCCGTATTTCGAGCGACTGACGCGACGCTTTTCCACACCAGCGCAGTCCAGTGTGCCCCGGACAATGTGATATCGAACGCCCGGCAAATCCTTCACACGACCACCACGAACAAGAACAATCGAGTGCTCTTGGAGATTGTGCCCCTCATCAGGGATATAGGCGATCACCTCGAAACCGTTCGTAAGGCGAACTTTGGCCACCTTCCGCATCGCGGAGTTCGGCTTCTTCGGCGTGCGGGGCATCACCTGCAGGCAGACCCCACGGCGAAAAGGGGCCGCTTCCAAAGCCGGCGCTTTGCTCTTGTAGTTAACCTTCGACCGCTTCTTGCGGAGCAACTGATTGATGGTCGGCATGGAGCCAAAATTATCGGATTTCCGGTGTTTGTCGGCAACGGGAGCGCAGAAAGTATCAACTGCAAAGGTC
>DAIMYK010000255.1:0-3151 GCA_036734525.1 Sediminibacterium sp.
TCAGATTCAACAGTATTTCAATGAAAAGGTACCAGACGTTTGCATACTGGAAGATTACAACAAAGGGGTATTGACACCCACCCTGATTGGTAAAATCATTGACCTCTGTCATCAAAATAGGGTTGTGACTACCGTGGATCCCAAGCAGAAAAATTTCTTCGCCTACCAAGGGGTTACGCTGTTCAAACCGAATCTCAAAGAGGTAAAGGAAGGACTTCATATTCCACTTACGAAAATTGACCTGAATTCCCTGGATGATATCCATCGCCAACTCACCGCTCAATTGCACCACCAGATTTCCTTCATTACGCTGAGTGAAAAAGGTGTGTATTTCAATGATGGTAATAGATCTGCTTTGCTTCCCGGACATATTCGTAACATCGCTGATGTTAGCGGTGCAGGAGATACCGTGATCGCAGTAGCTTCACTGGTATATGCAGTTACAACTGAAATGCAACTCGCTGCTTCCATTGCCAACATAGCCGGCGGACTCGTATGTGAAGAAGTAGGAACGGCCCCTATTCGCCGACAGTTGCTTATCGATGAAGCCATTCGTCTGTTGCCTGCCTGATTGTGCTTGCAGAATATTTAATGTTTCGGGCTGATCCTTGTAATTCATTTAACGGATATACTTATTTCTTCAATACTTTGTCTTTTGCTGCGGTATAACTTTGCCGTATTAAATTCAAACCCATGCATACATTGGTAATTCACGGTGGCGCCGGAACAATCGTGAAAGATGATATGACCCCTGAACTGGAAAAGGCCTATATGGACGGCCTCCGTGATGCACTTTCTGCCGGCTTTGCAGTTTTGGATGAAGGAGGAACAGCTGTCAATGCAGTAAAAGCTGCACTGGTGGTATTGGAAGATCATATTCTTTTCAATGCAGGCAGGGGTGCAGTCTTTACAAAAAAAGGAGTGCAGGAAATGGATGCCGCGATCATGGATGGAAGCAATCTGGCTGCAGGTGCCGTAGCAGGCATCAGAAATGTTCGCAATCCCCTCGAACTGGCGGCAGAGGTTATGCGCAACAGCAACCACGTATTTTTAAGCGGCAAGGGTGCTAATGACTTTGCCATCAAGCAAGGAATCAAACTGGAGCCGGATGAATACTTTTTTTCCCAGTTTCGGTATGACCAGTGGAAGGCTATCAGGGATTCTGACCGCTATTCGCTGGATCATACTCATCTGCACCTGGAAGAATTAATGCGGGATAAGAAATTTGGTACGGTAGGAGCCGTAGCATGCGATGCGCAGGGTCATCTGGCAGCAGCAACTTCAACTGGCGGTATGACCAATAAAAAATATGGACGCATTGGTGATAGTCCGCTAATAGGCATAGGAACCTACGCCAATGATGCTACTTGTGCCATTAGTTGTACAGGGCATGGAGAAATGTTCATCCGGGCTGTAGCGTCTTACGATGTAAGTTGTCTCATGGAGTATCGACAACTTTCCTTGCAGGAAGCTATGGACGTTGTAGTGAATCAGAAATTAAAATCTCTCAATGGTGAGGGCGGTATGATTGGTGTGGATGCAAAGGGACAACATGCCATGGTTTTTAATAGTGCCGGCATGTACCGGGCCTATAAAAACAGCCGCGGAGAAACCGAAGTACTGATCTATCGTTGAGTTGGTTTTCTCCCATCAGTCACTAACTAATTTTACTTAACTTGCTACCAATCAATCTTACTTTAGATTGATTAAAGCGTTTGTGGAATTTTATGCAGGAATTAGTTACCATACCTAAGACTGCCATCATTGTTGCAGGTGGGACCGGCACAAGAATGGGAGCAGACAAACCCAAACAATTTCTTTTGTTGGATGGCCACCCCTTGCTGTATCATACACTTCAAAGTTTCCTTGCCAGTTTTGATGATCTGGAAATTATTTTGGTTTTACCCGAAGATCATATCGATGAAGGAAGAAATATAGCCAATAGTTGCAGTGCCCAAAGAAGTATCCGGGTAGTTACGGGAGGTGCTACACGATGGGAGAGTGTTCGCAACGGATTACATCAAGTTGAACATGATGGGATTGTTTTGGTGCATGATGGAGTTCGTTGTCTGGTTGAGCCTGATTTGATTCGCAAATGTTGCGCATGTGCATGGGAGCAAGGCAGTGCCATACCCGTTGTTCCGGCTACCGATAGTATTCGAAGGGTGGAGGGAAATCAAAGCAGCGTTGTAGATCGCAATAGTATTCGATTGGTTCAGACACCACAAACTTTTCGGGCACCGGCATTAAAAAAGGCATTTGAACAATGCACCCGAAATGATTTCAGTGATGAGGCAGCCGTTTGGGAAGCCGCAGGCTGGCAAGTATCACTGGTGGAGGGCGCCTATGATAACATTAAAATTACCCGTCCGGTAGATCTTCTTGTTGCTGCCGCTATCTTACAATACAGGTCAACGCTTTAGCCAACGAAGCGGAGGGGGTAGCCGATTTAAATGCACATGATAATAGTACTCCCATTCACCACCCCAGTGTAAATAGAAGGATTGAACACCCGGTAATTCAGAACCTTCCCAGTCGAGCAACAGACGTTTACCTGCCCATTCCTGTATCAATCGGTCAAATAAGAAATAGTTAGCACTATTTTTTCTTCCTTCAGGTGTTGTAAGATTGAGCAGATTATAGATTCTTTTTCCATCTGTTAATCCGACAATAGCTGCCAACAATTGATTGTTTTTATCTAGTACCGATCTGCTGATTGATTGTTGTGTGGAAGCAAATTCCTTACAAAGCTTGTTGAATCTTTCCATATCATTTCTGTTAGGAGCACCCGGGTATTTCATCTGCTGTGAGAAAACTTGAATGGCTTCCTCTTGTCCTCCTTCATGAAAAAATAAAGAAAGACGGCTTGCTTCCTGCAGATTCCTCTGCGCATCACGGGAAAATGAACCCGCTAGTTCCGTATAAGATGGCAGAAGATGGGTAACCCTGTTTTTCCTTTTCTTAGTCTCTGAAAAAAAAGCTGGAACACTTGAGTTGGAGAAATTGAAATGTATATCCCCATAAACAAAATGTTGTTGCAAAATCTTGGAAACAGCATCTAATTCATGATCGTGGAAAGTTCCAAATAAGCCCAACTGTTGGATAAAAGGAGGAACATACACATATTTAATGCCCCATTTTTTTCTCCAGG
>DAIMYK010000256.1:0-3132 GCA_036734525.1 Sediminibacterium sp.
TTATGGGCAGGTGGTGCGGGACTTCGATTTTTGGTGAATAAAAAGAACCGCATGTTCGTAAGGATGGATTATGCCCGAAACAGCATTGCAGGCGGAGCATTCTATCTCCGGTTAAATGATGCCTTCTAGCTGTCCGGCATCTTTAGGAATATTTGGCAATTCTTCTACAAGACAGATTTATTTGTTTACATTTAATGTTTCCGTTCATAATTTTAATTGTTAATGAACCGAAGAAACTTTTCACAATCGATAACAGATAGCAGTACCGCTTCAATACCTTTGGAAGAGGAATTATCTAGTCGCTTACTTACACTCATTCAAAAGGAGATACCAATTCCCACCCACTATGATGTAATTGTATTAGGTGTCGGCAGCATGGGCTCTGCCACCTGCTATCAGCTCGCACAACAAGGGTACAAAGTATTGGGACTTGAACAATTCGATATTCCACATGAACTAGGATCACATGGCGGACAAAGCCGGATTATTCGGAAGGCTTATGCGGAACATCCGGACTATGTTCCCCTGCTCGAACGCGCTTATCAGAACTGGCGATCACTGGAATCTGCCACAGGAATACAAGTATATTTCAAGACCGGACTACTCTATTGTGGCAAAAGCAACGATCCTTTCATTAAAGGAGTCAAGCTTTCCTCTGAAAAATATCAAATACCTGTGGAAGAATTATCTGCTGAGGAGACTCAAAAAAGATATCCGCAATTCAGACTCCCCAAAGGTTACAAGCAATTGATGGAACCGGAAGCCGGATTTATCACTCCTGAAAGAAGTATCCTGCTTTATACTGAACAAGCAATCCGGCAAGGAGCAATCATCCGCACACGCGAAAAAATCAGGGAATGGAAACGGGAGAATGGAACCATCACAGTTGTTACCGACAAAGGTCAATACCATACCAAAAAATTAGTGATCACCGCAGGTGCATGGGGAGGAAAAATGATTCCGGGCTTTTCAAAACACCTGACAGTTACCCGGCAGGTTCTTGCCTGGGTGAAACCAAAAAAATGGAATGACTTCACGCTGGGCGACTTTCCCTGCTGGATCATTGAACATGGGGGTCATGATTACTACGGATTTCCGATACTCCCCGAAGACAAGCTGAGCGGACCATCGGGCATGAAGCTAGCTCTTCACTACCCCTTGGGTGACCCCACTGATCCTGACGCTGTAAATAGAAAAATCCGGGATGTCGACGAGAAGGTGTTAATCGATGCATTACAGCTGCTGATTCCGGATGGTTATGAATCAACGCTGACAATGAAGACCTGCCTTTATACCAATTCACCGGACCAAAATTTTATCATCGATCACCTACCGGGGTATGACAAAGATGTGGTCATTGCTGCCGGCTTCAGCGGACATGGATTTAAGTTTGTAAGTGTGGTAGGAGAAATACTGGCTGATCTTGCCATGAATGGTCACTGTAATTTGCCGATAGAATTTTTGAGCATCGGTCGATTGAAGTAATTCACCTGCTTTAAAAAAACAATCAATGCCGACTTAGTGACAAATTCTTTTCAACCTGCCGATGATGATGGGTAACATGGTAGCTGGTAAAATACAACATCTCGCGCATGGTTAACTTGCCTAACAATGGGTGAGGTAAAAGATACCGGTCTAACTCTTCTTCAGTTAACCTATCTATGATATGACAAAGCCGGTCCACTGACTTTTCTAATTCCAGCAATCGCTTGATCGTGTTCGCTGCTTTTGTAGGCACATAGGCAGAGGGCGCCTTTCCGCCTTGCTGCAGTTTAATTTGGTAGTCGCGCACCAGGGTATCATAATCTCTGCTCTTTCGCTTTGCGACACCAAAGAGCAAGCGGGGAATGAAACGGGGTAACTGAAAGGCAAGGAGAACGGGACGAAAACTTAAATAGATATGTTCCAGTTGCTGTGCGGGATTCCACTGATGTGGTTGTGACTGCTTTAGCTGATCACCATTCAACTGTCCAATCAAATGAACAAATGATGCATGATTTTTTCGCAGGCTTGTTGTAATTTCAGGTGAAGTCATAAAAACAATTGAAAGGTGAGCGACTTATCCGAAATTAAAAATTTTGGGCCATACATGGTCAAAATAATGCATGAGATCGGAGTTTTTTCCAGGGAAGACCTCATGAATACCGATTACCGGCAAATCAAGGCCGCTCTCATCAACAAAGGAATTCAGCCACACATGAATATCTTTTATTCCATTGAGATGGGCTTGCAAGACCGGTCTTGGAGTGATATCTCACAGCAAGAAAAGCAAGAGATGCAAGCAATACTAAAATGATTACTGAGAAGTGAACGTTGGGTTGCTGAAAAGTGAACTACACAGCGTTCGTCATCCCCTCTTCCTCGTATCAATAATATACTGAATCTTCCACTTTCCTCCCAGATTCACCAGACAAAAAACATTCACGCCGCTGTGGCTAAAATTGCCATTATAAATAAACCGATAGGGCGTCCATACAATCGCCAGCGGTCCGTCGATCTTTATCGTCTCGATTACCACCTGCTCATCCAATACTCCGGGTTTATTCTTTCCGATTGAAGAAACAAATCGGCTCACCGCATCGGTCTTAACCACCGAGTTACCTGATTTGTCAGTAGCAATGGTTTGCATGGTACAGTCTGAACTAAACAGAGGAGCAACGGCTGCAGAGTCGGCATTGCGCATGCCCTCGAACAAGGTATTGATTACTTGCTTGATCTCTTCTTCATTATTTTGAGCTTGAAGAAGAACCGGACTGGCAGTCAGTAGAAAAATCGCAAGAAAAAAATTCTTGATTTGCATACAGAATAGTTTGTATAATTAGAATACGGAGGTGGATTGATGACTCTAAAGATAAAGAAAGTATACACACTATTACAACTTATAAACACATTCCTAATTCAATCATTGATAACAGAGCTCTTGTCTTTTGACGTGTAAAAGATTATCTTCACTTTCAACATTTCACATCAATTGTTAATTGCCATGAACAGACCGGTCTTCTTGCTATTCATTTCAGTCATTACTATAACTTTTTCATCCTGTGGAAATAAAAAAACAGTTGCAGATACTGTTTTCTTCAATGGGCGCATCTATACCGGTAATGAAGCGCAGCCATTTGTCGAAGCCATGGC
>DAIMYK010000257.1:0-3123 GCA_036734525.1 Sediminibacterium sp.
ACCAGATTCTGCACCAATACATCGAAAAAAGAAATGGTCCCGATGAGATCAAAGCATTGGGCTTTGATGAAGCGCTGGTCGATCGCACCCTGAAAATGGTCAATACCAACGAATACAAGAGAAACCAGTTTTGTCCGATCATTCGCATTTCACCCAAAGCATTTGGTGTAGGCAGACGGGTTCCCATTGTGGGGAAATACCTGAGCTGATCACATTATTGATGTGCTACCATTACAGGAACATGACTATGAAAAGCCAGGGCGTCGGTGTGGCTTGAATTGATCAGGCGATCCATGTAGCCGATTTTTTTCGGAATGACAATAATCAGATCCACCGAATGCTGCTGCACCAGATCATGCACGGCCTGTTCAAAAGAGTGGTTATATGCAATAAAATATTTGGGGTGGTAATTGCGCAGGTGTTGATGCATCACAGCATTTTCCTGGCGAATGATATGAGTATGCTCCCTGGCCTCTTCTTTGCTTTCCTCAACATGCACAACCTCCAGTTCAGCACCTGTCAATTCAAGTAACTGATGAATGGCATCAAAAGGAGTCGTTGTATCTACATGGTCATAGTCGGTCAGCAACATAACGCGCCGTATCCCTGAAAATCTGGCATCCGGAGGAACGATGATGACCTGATTGGCTGTATGTCTGGCCACTTTGAGTGCATTGCTGCCAATGAGTTTTTCCCGCAACAAACCACCGCCGGTGATGCCCATTATGACAAGCTGCGTGCCTGTTTGCTGACAAACCGATGTCAGGTCTTCCTCAAAAATTTCATAGACACACCTGGTATCTACCTGCACCGGTAGACGTGTTGCGGTGAGCAGTTCCTGCTTCATCGCATAGATCTGATCTTCTTTTTCGGGTTGCAGATCTTCCTCATTTAAACCCTCGAGATCTGGATTGGCATGAAAGGCAGCAAGTGCTGTCTGAAAGGCATGGTACAAAACCACTTTTTTTCCCAATACCTGCGACACCCAGCCCATAGCATATAGTGCCGCGTTGCGGGAAGTGGGTGAAAAATCAACAGGCACCAGTACATTTTTCATGGCTTGAACACTTTATATGAATGAATCAGCTGTGCATGGCCAATACGGGAATGCTGCTGTGGAAAGCCAGACGGGTGGTATGACTGGTAGCGAAAAGACTGCTGAAAAATCCATGGTCTTTCGGCAGAATGATCACCCAATCTGCTTTGTGTTGTTCAACAAATCCGGTAACCCCATCTGTGAAGCTGGCGTGGTGCACCACATGATAAGAGGGATTATGGTCTTTCAGTAAAACTATCTCCTGCAATTCACGCTGAATTTCCGGATTCTTTTCGATGTGCAGTACCTGCAATTTTGCACGGGAGTGATCGAGCAACCAGTGAATTTTGCTAACGGGCAGGTTCTCGTCGGTATGATCATAATCGGTGAGCAAAACAATGTTTTGAACGGTACGGTAAACAGCGTTGCGTGGAACAATAATCACGGGTACGGTAGAATGCCTGGCCACAGAAACGGTATTACTGCCAATTAGTTTTTCAGCAACTGCACCACCGCCGGTAACACCCATCACGACCAGATTACAATTGGTCAATCGGCACACATCATCTACGCCATTGATCAGCAGGGAGTATTCAGAATAAATTTCAAGGAAACAGCCGGCGGGACAATTATTTTCCAGGCGGCTGCGAAAATTTTCCAATGCCGCCGTACTATCGCGTTTTAATTGTGCTTCGTCAAACACCTGCACAGCGGTAACCGGAGAGTCGATGGTGAGTGGTGCCTGATAGGCATGGTATAAAATCACCTTGGGTGAGCGCAAGTCAGCCGCTAAACCAAGTGCATACAATGCTGCGGTATAGCTGGTATCAGAAAAATCGACAGGAACTAATATGTTTTGCATGGCTCAATTTTATACAAATGTAGCCGCATCCCGCAGGGAAAAAAATGATATTTGTCACGAATCGCAGATTCGCCTAAAATCCTTACGCAATATTTTCGATGATGCCCGCAATTCCTTGTCCGCCACCTACACAGGCACTCACCATACCATATTTCTTGTTGAGGCGTTTCATGTCGTGTAAAAGCTGAACGGTCAGTTTACATCCGGTGCAACCGAGCGGGTGTCCGAGTGCAATGGCACCACCATTGATGTTTATTTTTTCTGCATTTAAATCCAGGGTTCTGATGACCGCCAATGCCTGCGCAGCAAATGCCTCATTTAATTCGATGAGATCGATCTGATCGATAGTCATTCCTGTTTGCTTCAGCACTTTGGGGATGGCAGCAACGGGTCCGATACCCATGATGCGGGGCTCAACACCTGCGGATATGCAACCTACCAGTCGTCCGATGGGTTGTAAGCCAAGACGATTCACCATGCGCTCACTCATCACAACTGCAAAGGCAGCACCATCGCTGGTTTGAGAGGAATTGCCTGCAGTCACGGAACCACCTTGTGCGAATGCCGGTTTTAACTTCGCCAGTGCATCTATTGTAGTATCAGCGCGAACACCTTCATCTGTATCCACCGTATAAGAACGTACAGCCCGCTTACCTTTTTCATTTACATACACCTCATCTACATTGATGGGCAGGATACCCGGCTTGAAATAGCCTTCCTGTATAGCTTTCATCGCTTTTTGGTGCGACTGGTATGCGAACATATCCTGATCTTCCCTGCTGACCTTGTATTCACTGGCAACAGCTTCCGCTGTCAAACCCATGCTCAGGTAATAATCCGGATCTTCACTGGCAATGGCATAGGAAGGAACAGTTTTCCATCCGGCAGTAGGCACCATACTCATGCTCTCTGTTCCGCCGGCAATAATGCAATCTGCCATTCCGCTGCGAATTTTCGCTGTCGCCATGGCAATGCTTTCCAAACCACTGGCACAATATCTGTTGATGGTAATTCCTGCCACCTCTACCCCCAAAGCCCGTGCAGCAATGATTCTTCCGAATTGCAATCCCTGTTCTGCCTCGGGAACAGCATTACCCACGATCACATCATCTACTTCTTTGGGATCCAGCGCAGGCAAGGAAGCTGCCAGGCACTTTATTACTTCCACCGCGAGGTCTTCTTGACGGAATATGCGAAATCCACCTTTTTTTCTTTTTGTTTCTGC
>DAIMYK010000258.1:0-3117 GCA_036734525.1 Sediminibacterium sp.
CCAAAGTGGGCACCTGTCCCATCAGGCAATACATTAAATCCAGCCACACTTGAGACGGATTCAACCTCACCCATGCTGTTCGCGACTTTCTGAACTTCATCTACTACTTTTTCTGTTCTTTCCAATGTAGCGCCTGATGGAGTAGTGATGTTTACGTACACAGTTCCCTGATCTTCGTTAGGTATAAAACCGGCAGGAGTGATTTTTCCAATAACTCCTGTGACCAGGCAAAAACCCAGTAGAATAAAAACGAGGATACCCTTGCGAGGTGAAATTAATTCGATGGTTCGAACCAATTTTTGTTCTGATTGATTGTACCTAAGATTAAATCCTGCGAGAAACTTTTGAACAGGTCCTTTAGGTGTAGTATTTGTTTTGTGTGGCTTAAGCAACAATGCACACAGTGCTGGTGTTAGCGTGAGTGCAACGATTCCCGAAAGGATAATAGAAACAGCCATTGTCAAAGAGAACTCTTTGAAAAAAATACCGGAGGGACCGGGAACAAATGATACGGGAATGAATACTGCTGACATGACCAGAGTAATACCTATGATGGCCCCCGAGATCTCCTTCATAGCCCTGTGTGTAGCTTGTTTTGGACCCAGGTGATATTCTTGCATATTGTAGTGAACGGCTTCGACTACAACAATTGCATTGTCGACGACAATACCTATGGCCAATACCAACGAAAATAGAGTGATTAGGTTGATGGAGAACCCCAGCAATTGCATGAACAAAAAGGTTCCCACAATGGATACAGGTACGGTTAGTGCCGGAATAAGTGTTGAGCGAAAGTCTTGTAAAAACAGAAAAACCACCAGTGATACCAGCAAAAATGCTTCTAAGAGTGTTTTTAAAACAACCTTGATGGAGGCATCGAGGAATCGGGAAATATCGTAACTGACAGTGTAGTCAATATTCGCAGTAAATCCTTTCTTCAATTGGTCCATTCTTTTTTTAATGTTTCCAATTACTTCCTGTGCATTGGTGCCCGGTCTTTGCTTCAGTAGAATGGCGGCGGATGGTTTCCCGTTTTCTTTTGATATTACATCGTATTCCTGAGATCCCATTTCTATCTCTGCGATGTCTTTAAGCTTCAAAACCTCACCTGTCTCCGTGCTTTTAATGATTATATTGCGGTATTGCTCTTCATTTTTGAATTTTCCAGTGTATTTTAATACAGATTGGAGCGACTGAGATTTCCTGCCTGAGCTTTCTCCGATTTTACCGGGTGCAGCTTCAATATTTTGTTGCTGAAGTGCGTTAATGACATCCTGGCTGGAAACCTTATAGCTGTTCATTTTTACCGGATTCAGCCATACCCTCATTGAGTATTCTCTCATACCCATGATATCAGCAAATCCTACTCCGTCGATTCTTTTTAGTTCGGGAAGAATATTGATGTCTGCAAAATTGTACAAAAATTTTTCATCTACATGGCTGTCGTTGCTGATCAGGTTAATGTAGAGTAGCATGCTGTTTTGAACTTTTTCAACAATAACTCCTGCTCTCACTGCTTCCTGAGGCAATTCATCAATGGTAGCTGAAACCCTGTTCTGCACATTCACCGCGGCAATGTCTGGGTCTACCCCCGATTTAAAAACGATAGAGATAACACTTGTACCATCATTACCTGATACAGATGACATATAAGACATTCCGGGTACACCATTGATGGCTCTTTCTAATGTGGTTACTACCGCTTTTACACATGTCTCTGCATTGGCACCTGTATATTTGGTGGTAACGGTTACCTCGGGGGGCGCAATATTGGGAAACTGAGTGGTAGGCAACCCTAACAAGGCTATGATTCCGAGTAGAACAATAAAGACGGATATAACAATGGATAGTACGGGTCTGTCTGTAAAATTAATTTTCATTAGTCTGAATTGTTCAATTAAGAAAAGTCCGGAACTGAGATAAGTTCAGTTTGTACCTTGTCTCCTTCTTTTAAAGATTGTATGCCTTCCAGGATGATAAGATCATCTTTATTGATGCCATCGGTTACTACATAGAAGTTAGAGATTCGATGTAAGGGCGTTATCTTTTTTATTGATACTTTATTTTGTTTTCCTACCACATAAAGAAATATATTCCCCTGAATCTCGAAGGTTGATTTTTGTGGGATCAGAATAGCGTTTTTTATGCGAGAGGGTAAAAGAATTTTACCACTCGATCCTTCCTTCAATAAATTCTTATTGTTGTGAAATTTAGCCCTGAATGCCAGATTGCCAGTTGAGGCATCTATTTCAGATTCACTTGTCTCAATGATACCGGATTCCTGATAGGGACTATTGTTGGCTAAAATGAGTTGAACGCGATCTGACTTATGTCTATTTTCAAGATAATCGAGGTATTCACTTTCTGATACATTGAAATAGGCATAAACAAATTCATTATTCGAAATAGAGGTGAGTAGCGAACCTTCATCTACGAGACTTCCCTTTTTAAATGGTATGCGATTGCTCACACCACTGAAAGGCGCGCGTATCTCTGTGAAAGTCAGGTGCAATTGTGCCTGATCTTTTTCTACTTTTGCCAGACGTAATTTTGCCTTGTTCAGTTGAACTTTTGTTGCTGAGAGATCTAGTTCAGATTTTGAAACTATATTTTTTTCGAAGAGTTTCTTTGTATTTTCATATTCTATTTCCACACCCCTCAATTCTGCCTCAGCAGTTTGTATCATAACATCTGCTTTCCTTACCAGTTGTTCAATTTCAGCGCTATTCAGCCTGAATAGCAACTGTCCTTTGACCACTTTTCTTCCCTCATCGACATAGATATCTTCGATGAATCCTTTGATGCGATTTCTGATATCAACATTCATTATTGAATTAATGGTTGCTGCATACTCCCTTTCGTAGGAAGTATCTTTGATCAGGGGATGAATAACCTGGTACTTTTTATTCTCTTTAGATGTTGGTGTTTCGCTGCATGCTGTCATCACAATGAATGACAGGCAGACATAGATCAATGTCTTCATTCGTTTTGATTAAATATTGAGGAAATTCAGGCGAGTGCCTCTCTGCAGTTAAGCGCGCCGGGGAGGGGGGGTGCACGCATCCGGATGAAAAAGCTGGCAGGATGCCAGCTTTACAGGCTGATAGTGAGTGTTGT
>DAIMYK010000259.1:0-3098 GCA_036734525.1 Sediminibacterium sp.
TGATTTTATTGGTGGAGGAAGGGAGAAATACCGGAAAGGCAGCGGGGGCAACCCTCACAAAACTGGCGGAGATGATAAAGCAACTGGGATGTGTGGAAGCACTCAACTTAGATGGGGGTGGCAGCAGTTGTCTTCTGGTAAACGGAAAAAATACCATTCAGCCAAGCGACAAGGAAGGACAACGTCCGGTACCTGCCGTTTTTCTTGTTGAAAGGAGCCGGTCTTTGCGATAGATGTTATATCCTCCTAATTTTTCATTTCCCACACGAGTGCCGAAGCACCCAGAATCGCAGCGTCTGACTCTTTCAGGTGGCTGACCAGGATCTTAACTTTGTTCTGGAAGATTTGTATCAGGTTGTTCTCCATGTGTTCGCGAACCGGTTTCAACAAAAGATCCCCTGATTTGGTAAGTCCGCCAAAGAGAATAATGGCCTCAGGACTCGAGAACATGACAAAATTTGCCAGAGCCATACCAAGGATCTTTCCTGTAAATTCAAAGATTTCTTTTGCAAGGGCATCTCCTTTCATGGCCGCTTCATATACTTTCTTGGAATCCAGTTGTTCTGTAGGTATAGCTCTTAATAAGCTGGGTTGATCATCTCTTGCCAATAATTCCTGAGCAGTGAGTACTACTCCTGTTGCAGAGGCATAACTCTCTAATGAGCCATTTTTTCCTGTGCCGGCATGAAATCGACCATCCGGAATAATAATGGTATGCCCGAGTTCACCGGCGAAGCCATCATGACCATAGATGAGTTGTCCGTTGGCAACAATGCCACTTCCCACACCTGTTCCCAGTGTGATCATGATGAAATCTTTCATGTCTTTGGCTGCGCCATACATCATTTCTCCGATGGCAGCAGCATTGGCGTCATTGGGCTATACAACCGGCAGGTGAAAAACATCCCGCATCATTTTTGCCAATGGGATGATCCCTTTCCAGGGCAGGTTGGGTGCATATTCGATGGTGCCACTATAATAATTGCCATTGGGTGCACCAACACCAATGCCTATAAATCGGCCTATGCCTCCCGATTGTTCAATCAAGGGTAACATCTTTTGGTGCAGTTCTTCGATAAAGGACTCGATGGTGTCGTGTTTCCTGGTTGACATTTCACTGGAGAAAAGTAGGTTGCCTACGCGGTCCACAATACCAAATTTGGTGCCTGTGCCTCCAATATCTATACCGATCGCTAATTGCTCCATGGTAGGAAAAATATTCTTGGTGTGATAAGTAGCATATCAGAATGAAATCTCTGTTTCAATTCTTGTTTTGTTTTTGGTTCATTTAGTGTCCGCCCGCAACTTGTTCGTCAAAGTCAAGACCTTGTTGAGTCAATACACTCTTCAGCTTAAGTGCCAGCATAGCCAGTGCTGCAAAGCAGAGTGCTGCCAGCAAATAGGACTGGTGAAGGCCAATTGCACTGATATCACCAATCGCTCCCTGGAGTGGTGGAATGACAGCTCCGCCCAATATCATCATGATGAGGAAGGCAGAACCCTGGCTGGTATATTTTCCAAGGCCGCCAACACCCAATGAGAAAATGCATGGCCACATAACAGAGCAACAAAGTCCGCCGGCCATGAATGCATAGACAGATAAGATACCTTTGGTGAAAACACCTACCAACATGAGCGTCATTGCCAGCAATGAAACTGCGAGCAGGGTCTTTACCGGCTTCTCCTGGCCATAAAAGAATACAGCCACAGCGATGGCAATCATGAATGCATAAGCGTAAAGGTCATTTACATCATTTCCATAAACCATACTCACGATTAGTACCACTGCAAAAGCTACAAAAGGCACCAATGCCATGGCGATTTTTTTAGACATGCCGCTCAGATTAAACACACTTACGGCACCTGTCCATCGGCCAATCATCAGACTGCCCCAATAGAGAGAAATGTATTTAGATATTTTACTTTCATCCATGCCTGCATCAGTCAGGTATCCGGGTTGTTTCAGCAGTGCGCCAAAATTATTATCAATAGTCACTTCAACACCCACGTAGATAAATATACCCAGCATGCCAAAGATCAATTGCGGATATTTCATGGCACCCCAACCTTCCGGTTGACGGATGGCCTGGTTATTGGAATAAAACAAAATACCCATTACCGCAACCATCGTTAACAACAACAACCATAATTTAGGAACATCGGTTATTTGTCCAACTATTACAATTCCAATGAGGAGGGCTGTCATCAGCATTAAAGATGAAGAAGCTTTACCGGCTTTTTCAAAGGCCTCATCATTTTTCCCATCAGGAAGTTTGGAGAAACTAAAAAAGATGGCCACCGCCGCAAAAACACCTGCAACAATCAAATAAAGTGTATTAATGTTGGTGACTGTTACCTCGGTATTGCTATTGCTGGGGGTTCCAAATAAAAAGTAGCTCACGATCAATGGGCCAAGTGTAGTTCCCAAAGAATTTACACTGCCTCCCAGGTTCAGGCGGTGTGACCCGGTTGCGGGGTCACCCAACAATATGGCAAAAGGTTGTGCTGCCGTCTGCTGCAAGGAAAAACCAAGAGCCACCACAAAGAATGAGGCAAGAATAGCCGGGAAGGAATTGGCATTGGCAGAAGGAATGATCAACAAAGCCCCAACAACTGAGATCAGCAAACCATAAATGATACCTTTTTTATAGCCGATGCGGTTAAGTATGTCATACCCTATCAGATTAGAAAGCAGGAACAGAATCAATGAGCCAAAAAAATAGGCACCATAAAAAGCTGATCCGATCAATTGAGAGGAGAATTGGCTCAGGTTGAAATGAGTTTTGCAAAAAGGGATGAAGATACTGTTAGAAGCGGCGATGAAGCCCCAAAAAAAGAATACGATTACTAAATTGGCAAGTGCGCCGGTGTTGGTCGGCTGTCGGTTGGATGTCATGGCAAGCATTGTTTGAATAGGAACTAAAGTAATATAATTTTCATGATTTATCATTTTTCCTATTAGAATTTGAATGAATCTAATTTGTTGGTAACTTCCCCCTGAAATCTTTTTCATGGAAATAGTACACCTGAGTGCTGAATGTTATCCGGTTGCTAAAGCTGGCGGGTTAGGTGATGTGGTAGGCGCTCTTCCCAAATAC
>DAIMYK010000260.1:0-3091 GCA_036734525.1 Sediminibacterium sp.
GAAGGTTGGAACAGGCTTTTTACTTGGAGCTACTTGTCTTTCATCAGTCATCTGGTGGTTCAATCCCGTATTCCGCTTGCCATCCCGTAAAGAAGTTGCACCGGTTACAGAACAAAGTATTCCCGAAGAAGAATGGAAAGCTCCTGAAGATGATGAGCAACCTGTCTATCAACAATGGGAAAGTGAACCCAATCCCTTACAGGGCGCTCAACTGACCAAACTCGATTATGTAAAGCAGAATCTGCCGGATATGGTGGTGACCACCCGCGAAGAGATTCCGGCAGAGGCAATTTTGGACCCTCAGGAACATGAGGATTTTTCAACGCAGGAAAATGAAAAAGACGATGCATTATCATTGGAAATTAAGGAAACGCCAGCAGAGACAAAAAAGTCTACTGCAAAATCATCGGTAAAATCTTTGCCTCCTTACGATGCAACATTGGATTTACTGAATTATAAATATCCTTCCCTTTCATTGCTCGAGCAGCATGGAAGTGAAAAAATCGTGCATGATCCTCAGGAACTGGAAAGCAATAAAAACCAGATCATTGCAACTCTGAAGAACTATGATATTTCAATTCAGCGCATTGCTGCCACTGTTGGTCCGACTGTAACACTGTATGAAATCGTTCCTGCACCGGGTGTACGCATCAGCCGGATAAAAAATCTGGAAGACGATATCGCTCTGAGTCTGGCTGCACTTGGAATAAGAATCATCGCACCTATTCCCGGAAAAGGTACCATTGGTATCGAGGTACCCAATGTTCGGAAGTCCGTTGTGAGCATGAAGACCTTATTGGCATCCGATAAGTTCCAGTCCAATGCCCACTCTTTGCCCATTGCGATTGGGAAAAAGATCGATAATGAAAACTTCATTGTTGACCTTGCCAATATGCCTCACCTGCTCATGGCGGGTGCAACCGGACAAGGAAAGTCTGTGGGCATCAATGCATTGCTGGTTTCACTTTTATATAAAAAGCATCCTTCGCAACTCAAGCTAATACTGGCAGATCCCAAAAAGGTAGAGTTTAGTCTGTACAGGGTCATTGAAAAACATTTTCTTGCCAAATTACCCGGAGAAGAAGAAGCTATCATCACTGACATCAAAAAGGTGGTTCATACGCTCAATGCACTCTGCATTGAGATGGACAATCGCTATGATTTGCTGAAGGAAGCCGGCTGCAGGAACATACGTGAGTACAATGAAAAATTTGCTGAGCGAAAACTCAATCCACTGAAAGGACACCAGTACCTTCCATTCATCGTTTTAATTATCGATGAATTTGCAGACCTGATCATGACAGCGGGAAAAGAGATTGAACTTCCCATTGCCCGATTGGCACAACTGGCTCGTGCAATCGGTATTCACTTGATCATTGCAACACAAAGACCTTCGGTTAATATCATTACCGGAACGATCAAGGCAAACTTCCCAGCCCGAATTGCCTTCAAGGTTTCAAGCAAAATTGATAGCCGCACCATTTTGGATACCGGTGGTGCCGAGCAATTGATTGGAAAGGGGGATATGCTGATTAGTTACGGAGGTGAGGTTACCAGATTGCAGTGTGCTTTTGTAGACACCCCCGAGGTGGAAAAGATATGTGAGTTCATTCAAAAACAACCGGGATATCCGGAGGCATTCCTCCTTCCTGAATACGTAGATGAAAAAGAACTGGAAGGAAAAGACTTTGACATCAATAATCGGGATCCATTATTTGAAGATGCAGCCAGGTTAATCGTTATCAGCCAGATGGGTTCTACTTCCCTGCTCCAGCGGAAGATGAAATTAGGCTATAACCGGGCCGGCAGATTGATGGATCAACTGGAAGCAGCGGGCATTGTTGGTGCTAACCAGGGAAGTAAAGCCAGGGATGTCTTGTTCAAGACCGAGGCTGAATTGGTGCAGTTTCTGCAACAATTTTAGATTTGACGCCCTTAAAATCCACTATTTACCGAATTTCATTATTCGGGAAAACCAATCGCCTATCTTTGTGCACGCAAAAAATTAACCTGCATGAAATACAGTTTGCTACTCATTGCGACTTTATTTAGTTTTTCTGTTATCGCACAGAATGACCCTGGCGCAAAAAAAGTGTTGGATGGAGTTGGTGCCAAAGTAAAGGCTGCCAAGGGCATCATTGCCAATTGTCAACTGATATCAATCAGCAGTAAAGGGAAACAAACTGGAACGAAAACCATAACCGTATCCATGAAAGGGGAGAAGTATGTGGTTAAACAGGGTAAACTGGAAGTTATTTGTGATGGAATGAACGTGTACAGCTTTGATGGTGAAAAGACCATTACAAAAACATCAGTTGCGGAAAGTAACAATTCATTGAATCCGCAGAAATTATTGTCTGGTGCCTATGACAAAGATTTCACGTATAAATTATTACCTACTCCGGGCAAGTTTCATGAAATTGAGATGAAACCACTCGATACAAGGAAAAACTTTTCAAAAGTCAATCTGTTCATCGATAAGGCAAAAAGCAGTATTGCGCGTGCTAAAATCATGGACAAGAGCAACAATGTGACTGAGTTCAAAATACTGAACATGAATTTCAATGCGCCATTGGCCGATAATTAATTTGTTTTCAATAAAGCCCTGTATCCCAAGGATGTTGAAATTCTGGATTAGCCTCTTTATTACTGCTGACTAACGTATCATGTAGGTAACCCCTTCTAATGCAAGGTCAGTTGATGGGAAAGTTGCTTTAGCTTCCTCCAGCAAGGGTGTCAGATCTTCGTATTTACTGCTGAAATGTCCTATTAACAAACGCTCAACTCCAATTGCTTTCGCCAGCAATGCTGCCTGGTGCGCTGTACTGTGGTAACGTGCATGCGCTTTTTCTGCGAAATCATGCAAATAAGTTGATTCATGGTACAATAACCTAATTCCTTCGAGTACTTGCGCTAATGCAGGAATATACCTGGTTTCTGCACAAAAAGCATAGGAGGCCGGGGGTTCGGAAGCGAATGTTACTTCTGTATTGGGTACTAAGTCACCATTGACTGACCTGTAATCTTCCCCTTTTTGTAAACGGGCGAAAAAAGCAGCAGGTATCCCTTTTTCAACAGCCTTTTGCTTATT
>DAIMYK010000261.1:0-3065 GCA_036734525.1 Sediminibacterium sp.
CCTTACCAATAAGGACCAAATAACCATTGATCCATTTAAAAAAATGTGATGACATCTTTGCTTTTATTGCTGTTGAGTGCGTCTGTTGATGCCCAGCAAGTACTGGATCAATACATCACGGATGCCTTTAATAATAATCTGGTACTGAAGGAGAAAAAAATTGCATTGGATAAAAGTTTATTGGCCATCAAGGAAGCCCGCAGTCTTTTTTTACCGACTTCCTGGTTTGAAACTCAGTACACACTGGCACAGGGTGGACGAACCATCAACATACCCATTGGCGATCTGCTGAACCCTGTTTACAATACGCTGAACCAGTTGACCTCCTCCTCGCGTTTTCCGACGGTGCAAAATGTAAATGAACAATTTCTTCCCAACAACTTTTATGATGTTCGCATCAAAACCACAATGCCACTGATCAATCCAGACATCAGTATTAATAGAAACATAAAGCAGCAGGAAGTTCAGCTGAAAGAAAATGAGGTTCTCATCTACAAAAGAGAACTGGCCAAAGAAATCAAACTGGCCTACTATAATTACATCATGAGCGAACAGGCTGTGAGTATCCTGGAAGGATCACTTGCGCTAGTACAACAAAACCTGCGTCTCAATCAGTCGCTATTAAGCAATGGCAAGGGTTTACCTGCTTATGTTACCCGGTCGGAAAGCGAAGTGTTGAATGTTGAAAATCAGTTACTTTCTGCCAGGAACAGTGTACAAAATGCATCCGCCTATTTTAACTTCTTGCTGAACAAACCTCTGAAAGAAAAAATAGTTCGAGAAGAAACAGAAAATGTTGATACCCAATTACAATCTATTCTTGCGGCTGAGAGTAACATCAATCAGCGGGAGGAATTGAAATCCATTGGTCTGGCAAGCGCAATAACAGGCAATGTACTAAAGATGAATCAATCTTTTAGTAAGCCCCGTCTAAATGCTTTTCTGGATCTGGCTTCTCAGGGTTTTGATTTTAAGGTAAATCGTAGTTCATTCTTCTACCTGGCAGGAATCCAGCTACAATTCCCCATCTACACCGGAAAACGCAACCTGTCAAAAATTGCACAGACCCAGTATGATTTACAGGGCCTCCGACTTAATATGGAACAAGTACAACAGCAATTACAACTCGCTGCATTGCAGGCGGGAAACAATGCCAGAAATGCTTACAATGCTTACCGATCTCAACTCAAACAACAAGAAGCTGCTGCCCAATATTTCAAGCTAATGGACAGAGGCTTTAAAGAAGGGGTAAACAGTTTCATTGAATTTCTGGATGCCCGAAACCAACTGACTTCATCCCAACTCCAGCTCAATATCAGCAAGTACAGGTTTCTTGCCGGTTTGGCTGAATATGAACGTCAAACCGCCGGTTATCCGATTCGCTAATCAACAATCAACCTATCAACTTCCATACAATAATACCACAGCTTTATGAAAGGAATATTCATCTACACCTCTGCCTTTCTGTTACTTTCAGCCTGTGCTGAAAAAAAACAAGAAGTAAAAGAAAGCAAACTCAGTCAAACAATACCGGTAAAAATTGCATCCATTGATGTTGCCGACAGGCAACATCAGATCGTGACTTCCGGACTAATCTCTACAGAAAATGAGGCCCGTCTCTCCTTTAAGATAGGTGGAGTAATACAAAACATACTGGTAAAAGAAGGTCAGAAAGTACAAAAAGGTCAATTATTGGCAGTACTAAACAATACAGAGATTGGAGCCCAGGTTCAACAGGCTGAACTGGCCCTTGAAAAGGCACAACGAGATTATAACAGAGCATCTAATCTTTATAAGGACAGCGTAATTACCCTGGAGCAATTACAGAATAGTAAGACCGGTCTGGAATTAAGCAAACAAAGTCTTCAGCAAGTTGCATTTAACCGACAATTCGCATCCATCTATGCCCCTGCCGATGGCTTCATTATAAAAAAACTTCTTAACATAGGTGAGGTAACAGGAGCCGGTTCTCCTGTATTGGTTATGAGTTTATTGGGAAATAGCAGCAGATGGGTACTCCGTACCGGTGTATCTGACAAACAATGGGCAATGATAGAAACTGGCAATAAAGCAAAAGTCTCCACTGATGCCTATCCGGGGAGATTGTTTCCAGCGCTGGTGACCAAGAAGGCATTGGCATCAGATGTCTCCAGTGGATCTTTTGAGATTGAAATGGTCATTGATATGAAAGATGCACAACCCGCTGTAGGCATGTTTGCTAAAGCCACCATCACACCAAATAAATCAATGAAAGGGACTAGCATTCCCTATGAAGCTTTAATCGAAGCAAATGGCCAAAAAGGTTTCGTTTTTGTAACCAATGATCAAAAAACGGTGCAACGAGTTGAGGTAACGATCGCATCATTTGACAACAATCGTGTCATAGTTTCATCTGGTCTGTCAGGCTACAATTTTGTTGTTATTTCCGGTAGCCCATACCTCAAAGATGGCTCCTCAATTACCATCACCCAATAAGCAATACATCATGAACTCAACTTCATTTTTTGTCAAGAACTGGCAATTCACTTTGGTACTCTTCTTAATGGTGATTGTAGTAAGCATTACGACTATGCTTTCCATGCCGAGAGCAGAAGACCCGGAAATAAATCCACCCCAATTCCCCATCATTGTTGTATACCCCGGTACAAGTCCGATTGACATGGAAGAGTTGGTAGTTAAGCCAATAGAAAAGAGAATTAGTGAACTCGAAAATCTAAAAAGAATAAAAACGGTTATCAAAGACGGGGTAGCTGAAATAATGGTTGAATACAAATATTCAAGTAATGTTAATGATAAGTACCAGGAGTTGGTCAGGGAAGTAAATTCTATCAGAGATCAGTTGCCGGAGGACATCTACAGTCTGGAAGTCCGGAAAGTGACACCTACAGACGTAAATGTACTCCAGTTAGGGCTTGTATCAGAAAATGCCTCAGATGAAAGATTAAAATTCTATGCTGAAAAATTAAAAGAAAAGCTGGAAAAGATAACAAGTTTAAAGAAAGTAGAATACAATGGGGAGCCCGATCAGCAAGTACGATTTGATCTGAACAACGATAAAATTGAGC
>DAIMYK010000262.1:0-3046 GCA_036734525.1 Sediminibacterium sp.
CCACCCTTTAGCGTTGGAGGACCCTGCGGAGACTTAAGTAAGTTCTATCTACCCAATAAAACACCCATAACTGCTGTGAAGCCCCTGGCATTGTATCCCCGTATTTCTTCGTAGCGGGTATTGGTAAGGTTGCGCAGGTCTGCAAAAAGCCGGAGTCCCTTCTATATTGTTCGATATTCTTAATAAAAATCAATGGCGGCATACCCCTTCATGGTAATCGGTGTGGCTCCAAAAATAAATTCTTCCCTTGCAGATGCAATGCGACCGCTCAATTGAATAGTCCATTGATTCTTTTGAAAACTTGCCTGCCAGTTGAGTGCATGCCGGGGAATGCGGTATAAATTGAAATAACTACTGTCCTTCCCCAACAGCGTTCCGGTGCCGTCATAAGAACCGGTTGTTCTTCCATCGGTAAATGCATAATTGGCCCTGAACTGTATGGGTCGTATGTTCCAGGTGGCTTCTACCTCAACTCCATAATTGGTTTGACGACTGGCATTGATGTATTTCCCCAACCAACTCATGGTGTCATACGCGTAAATGATGGTTTCTCTGCTGTTCCGGTGAAAAGCCACCACCCGCGTTTGAAATGATTGGGAGGAAGTCCAGTCAAAACCAAGTTCCTGAATCAATCCTTTCTCAGGGGTCAGGTTGCTATTTCCTGCGTAACTGTCATACAACTGATAGAGGGTGGGTGTTTTAAATGCAGTGTACCAATTACCGAACACTCTTACTCGTTCACTCAAGCGATAAGCTGGATTAAATGTAAAAGTACCATTGGTTCCATAAACGGAATGTTGATTGATGCGTCCGCCCAGTTCGGCAGTGAAATTATTTTTGCGGTACTGCAGAGAGGCATACGCACTGATTTGAGACATGTTGGCCTTCAGTGTAGGAATAGAAAAAGGCCCGAAGGAACCGGTAGAAAAGTAATCCTGTACGGTACTGTGTTCCCTAAAATCGATACCGGTCAGCAACTCCCATTGACGGAATGTATGATTCACGAAAAATTCAGCGAAATGGGTACTTCCCCTGTAACTACTGTTGGTATATGCGGCGGCAGGATTGCTGATAAACAAGGAATCATCCAAGTAGCTTCTGTCTACCTGGTTGAATTGGTATTGAAAATTCATCCTGGTTTTGGTCCCCTGCCGGTTCCAGCCAACATTGAACTGTCGACTGAAATTATTGGCAGTAAAATCTTTCTCTTCTTTGAAAGCACCTGCGTCTAAATCTGTTGTATACCCACTGTAGAGGAAAGAAGCACTAAGTCGAGAACGTTCACCCGTTTTGATTCCGACCTGGGCACGAGCTGTTTGTTGAAAATAAGCATCCTTATCGAACTGCCCTGAGCCGTTGGTATCTTTTGCAGCGGAGAAACCGCCGGCATATTGTGTGCTGAGTTGTACTGCATAGTCCACTGACTCTGTCCTTCCTGTAATGCCAACCGATGATCTTAGGGTAGAAAAATTGCCACCGGCGAGCGAAGCGTTCCATTGAGGTTGTTTTTGTGCAGCATCATTTTTTCGGGAAATGATGTTGATCACACCTGCAACAGCATCTGACCCGTAGAGTGTAGAATGACCGCCTTTCAAAATTTCAACACGTTCTATCTGATCGGTACTAAGCAGGTTGATGTCAAAATAATTGCTGATAACGGAGGGATCATTCACGGGAATGCCATCGATCAATATCAGGGTATTACCGGCAGAAGCCCCTCGGATTGAGATGGTTTGGTTGCTACCCAGGTTGTTGTTTGCGCCCGGAACAGTAACACCTGCAACCTGGTTAAGCAGTTCTCCGAGAGATCTGCCTCCACTTTGCCGAAGCATTTCCCGATTGATGACAGAAACGACTTTGGCTGTTTCATTTTGTTTGTGAGCCACCTTATTGGCGGTAACCACAACTTCCTGTAAATAACTGGTGTCCTGCTGGGCAGGTAGCCAACTGCTCATCAACAGAGCAGTCAGCACGAAAGAGAATTTTTGCATGGAGCAAATTCTTGGCGTGACTGCTTCCGTAGTTAAAGATGAAAACAAAAAGATGCCCTACATCTCTCCATCTTCAAGCCTTTCACCCGAAAGCTGAATTATTTTCTATGAGATGCGGCAGGTCTTCTGGCTCATCCCCGCTGAAGGCCTTCCCGGAACACCAGTGGCTTGTTCTTCAGCGATGCCCTAAGGCAGGATTCACAGCTACGGGGATAGCACCGGACTCGTTGTAACTACACCGGATTTCCCTTTTGATTCCTTTCGGAAACCGTATCTGCTGCAAAAGTAAGCGGTTGCATCAAATAACTGATGTTATAGCAGTAATTTATTGCAACCGGATGAAGGGCAATGAGGAAGGAACAGAATGGTAATAGGTTTCGGACTAACTTTGTGATGTACAGTATAACTAATTGCTTATGTTCATTCACATTTTTCTCACAGTTTTACTGGGTTTTATATTTCAAAATCCGGTGCTGGACTCAGGTGAGTCAAGCATCACCTATTCCATGAAACATAAGCTACACAAATGGGAAGGTGTTGCCAGGCAAATGAATGTCGCTGCCAAATGGAATGAACGAAATGTAATGAACCAAATTTCTGTACAGGTTACTATTAGTGCCTTTAACAGTGGAATGGCAAGCAGAGATCGGCAGATGTTAGAAGTAACTGAAGCTGCAACACATCCCACCATCACTTTTACCAGCAGCGACTTGGATTACACTGATAAAGGGATTATCGTGAAGGGTAAACTACAATTTCATGGTATCACCCGTGATATGCAAACGGTGGTGAAAATGATAAAAAACAATAACCGAACTGAATATACAGGCTCCTTCCCTATCCTGCTGGAAGATTTTGCCATAAAAAGACCCAGTTTATTGTTTGTCAAAGTTGACAACCAGGTTGATATTCGCTTCCGGATTGTGATGACAGATAAATAAAGAAAAAACTATACTTTTTTCAATTGTACAAAACGGTTGTATATCTAATCAACAACTGATTATTTATATTTTGTCAAAGATGGTCAACTGGTCGGTCACTATCCATTTACCAAC
>DAIMYK010000263.1:0-3040 GCA_036734525.1 Sediminibacterium sp.
TCAAAAACTTCATTCTTTTGGTGTTGAAGTGATTCTGGACTATGGTGTGGAGGGGAAAGAGGGGGAGGAATCATTCGATACAGACACAGAGGAATTCATGCGGGTGATACGATATGCTTACACCCAAACCAATATTCAAGTTATTAGCATCAAGGTAACCGGTCTCGCCCGTTTTGGTCTTTTGCATTCTTTGAATGAAGCCCCGCGTTTGCGCAGCGGCATTCATGACCATGAGTGGGAATTGGATGAATGGGATAGGGTACGGGATCGGATGTATGCCATCTGTGAACTGGCTGCTGAAAAGAAGATAGGTGTGCTGATTGATGCGGAGGAATCCTGGATACAGGATCCGGTGGACCGGCTTTGTATGGAAATGATGCAGCTGTTCAATACCACTGAAGCTGTGGTGTACAATACGGTGCAGCTTTACCGCCATGATCGCCTTTCTTTTCTGAAAATGTCTCACCGCATTGCCAGGGAAAAAGGTTTTGTGCTAGGGGTTAAATTGGTGAGGGGTGCATACATGGAAAAAGAACGTGCCCGTGCCCTTGAAAAGGGATATGATAGTCCGATTCAGCCCGATAAAGCAGCATCTGACAGGGATTTCAATGCGGCGGTTCAATTTTGTTTAGAAAACCTGGGCGACATTGCAGTGGTTGTTGCTTCGCACAATGAGAACAGCAATCAGTTGGCGGCTGCAACGATGGATCGATTGGGCATTGCACGAAATCATCCCAGGGTTCATTTTTCCCAGCTATATGGCATGAGTGACAACATCACTTTTAATATGGCAAGGGAAGGATTCCGGGTAAGTAAATACCTGCCATTCGGTCCCATCAGGGAGGTGATACCTTACCTGATGCGCCGTGCACAGGAGAATACCAGTGTCAGCGGTCAAACAGGCCGGGAGTTGACACTGATTCAACGGGAATTGCAACGCAGGAAGAAAAGCAATTCACCTGTTCTCCCCACCGCTGCGGAATAGCCGCTGCATCCCGTTATAACATCGTATTTTGCAGCCATGGAAGCATATCATCAATTGCTGCGGCACATTCTGAACAATGGTGTCAGGAAAACAGATCGTACCGGTACCGGAACCCTAAGTTGTTTTGGTTATCAGATGAGGTTCAATTTAGCGGATGGATTTCCCATGGTAACTACCAAAAAGTTACATACCCGCAGCATCATTCACGAATTGCTTTGGTTCATTCAGGGCAGCACCAATATTCATTACCTGAAAGAGAATGGTGTTTCCATTTGGGATGAATGGGCTGATGAAAACGGCGAGTTAGGTCCGGTATATGGTAAACAATGGCGCAGCTGGAGTGGCCCTGATGGGAAGGTAATCGATCAGTTATCGGATGTGATTGCAGAGATCAAGAAGAATCCTGATAGCCGCCGGCTGATTGTCAGTGCGTGGAATGTAGCAGACCTGCCTCAGATGGCACTCATGCCTTGTCATACCCTGTTTCAGTTTTATGTGGTGGAAGGGAAGTTAAGTTGTCAATTGTATCAGCGCAGTGCCGATGCTTT
Source organism: Sediminibacterium sp. (assembly GCA_036734525.1). Classification (GTDB taxonomy): domain Bacteria; phylum Bacteroidota; class Bacteroidia; order Chitinophagales; family Chitinophagaceae; genus Sediminibacterium. The sequence goes on from DAIMYK010000263.1 coordinate 1,534, forward strand.
TCTGGGCGTTCCCTTCAACATTGCTTCTTATGCTCTACTCACGATGATGGTCGCACAGGTTTGTAATTTGAAGTGTGGAGAGTTCATTCACACCTTCGGTGATGTTCACTTGTATGTTAATCATTTGCAACAGGCACAAATTCAATTGAGCCGCACGCATTATCCACTTCCACAAATGAAAATCAATCCCGAGGTAAAAGATATTTTTTCTTTTACCTATGATGACTTTACAATAGAAAATTATCAGTCCCACCCCGCCATTAAAGCACCGGTTGCTATTTAATGATAGCGTGGTTAAAGATTGACAAAATATTTATGTATGCGTATTTCGATGGTTGTTGCTGCTGCTGAGAACAATGCGATCGGGCTCGACAACCGATTACTCTGGCATTTGCCCAATGATCTCAAACACTTTAAGAATTCCACCTGGGCATTACCGGTAATCATGGGCAGAAAAACCCTCGATGCACTTGCCGGCAAGCCGCTCAACGGAAGAATGAATATTGTGGTCACCCGTCAAAAAGATTTTGTTGCCGAGGGTTTTCATGTAGTGCATGATTTGGAACAGGCAATGGATTTAGTGAAGCAGGCAAACTATAGAGAGGTCAACATCATCGGAGGCGGAGAGATTTACCGGCAATTTCTTCCCCTTGCTCACCGCATTGTACTTACCAGGGTGGAAGCAAGTTTTGAAGGCGATGCTTTTTTTCCTGAATTACCTGCTGATGAGTGGCAACTGGTAGCTGATGATCCTATGCCAGCTGATGAGCGCCATGCCTATTCTTACCGCTTCCAGCTTTGGGAGCGCAACAAGTAACTGACTGATGAGTTTTGTCTCCATTGCTTATTTTGTTACCTGCTGCGGATTGATGCCCTGGTTGTTCCGCCGTTCCAATTTGAATGCCTTGCGACTCTTGCAGGCAGTGAATATCTGGCTGCCGTTGTACAGTTTTTTTTTGCTGCAACAATGGATGGGATTTTATCGGCTGGCACAATTGCTTCCGGAAGTGAAAGGTCAGTCTTCTCAGCAATGGTATGAATGGATAGATGCCAACTTACTGGCACAGATTCTTCTTATCACACTTCCCTTTTTATTTGTTTGGAAGCGTTGGCGGGCTCATCGAGGGCTTTCTCTCTTCCTGCTCATTGTTCTTTACTGGTACCATCCCTATAAATATTGGGACCTTTACAACTGGCACCTGCATGCAGCCGAATGGGTCAGTCTGCTCTGTCTTTCTTTTTCCGTTCTTTGGCTCACTCGTTCATTCGCAGATCAATCGAAAAAAAATGTATAACCTCTGGCAAATAGGACTTCGTTATCTTTTGTATCGCTGGAAAGCCAGGGGTGGTAAGGGCCATGGCATTCATTCACCTTTTGTTTTCGATTTGGTGATGCAGGTGCTCAACGATGACCGAATTTTTTATGCGTATGAAAGCATTGCACAAAAGCGGGCATTATTGTTGAACAGTTCAGAAAATTTGGAAGTGGTAGATTGGGGTGCCGGAG
>DAIMYK010000264.1:0-3034 GCA_036734525.1 Sediminibacterium sp.
GTAGCAGGTCTTGAATGATGAACTGTGGTTTATAGAGTGGCTGTCGTCCACTTTCCAGCCGGGATATTTCATCCAGGTCTTCTAACAGGTTCACCATACGGTCAACATTGCGCGAAGTATTTTCCAGGAATTTTTTTCTGGTGGAGGGATCGTCCATTGCCCCCTGTAAAAGGGTATCTACATATCCCTGTATGGCAAAAATCGGGGTCTTGAATTCATGTGCCAGGTTCTGCAGGAACTCTTTTCTGTAAGCCTCATTGGTTTGCAATACCTCTATCTCCGCTTTTTTCTGTTGCGCCCATTGCTCCACATCTTCCCGCACTTCATCAATACCTTTTTGCGGAAGTATATACTTGTAATAGGTTTCTTCCCGCTTCGTCGCCTTGGTCTGGTAAATTACTTTATAAATCAGCTTGATCTTCCTGTAAATAAAAGATTCCAGTACCCTTCGTATCAGTAAATAGCTTCCTAAAAAAACAACAACAAAAATCAGCAGGGCTATTTTGGGGTTGGGTAAGAGCCAGGCACTTCCCAATCCAATAGGCACCGAAAGTACCAGTGCCGTGAAGGCAGATAGCTGCTGGGGCGATAAGTTGCGGGATGAAAACATGCGGTGGGTATGCAGTGCAAAGGTAGGCAATGGGCGGGTTACCACTCAAATTTATAGCCCACTCCCTTGACCGTTGTGATACAGTCCGAATTCAATTTCTGCCTGATTTTTCTGATGTGCACATCAATGGTGCGGTCACCTACTATAACATCGCTACCCCATACCTGCGATAAAATTTCATTGCGCAACATGACCCTTCCGGGACGGGAAGCCAGGAGATACAATAGTTCGAATTCCTTTTTAGCAAGAGAGATTTCACGATCGCCAATGGTAACCAGGTAACTGGCCGGATCGATGGTAAAATCTCCGATGACAATTTTATTGTTGCCCTCTTCTTCCTTTTTCCGCAATCTCCGAAACAAGGCATGCACCTTACTGATGAGCACTTTTGGACTCACCGGTTTGGCCACATAATCATCGGCACCCGATTCCAATCCCTTGATCTGAACAGTTTCATCACTCACGGCTGTGAGGAAGATGATCAGGGTCTGGGCAAATTCGGGTTGTGTTCGCAGGATCTGGCATACTTCGACACCCGTTTTTCCGGGCATCATGATATCGAGGATGATCAGATCCGGATGGTGCAAGCGTGCCTGCTGCAAAGCAGCATTGCCGTCGGAGGCGGCATATACCTCAAAGCCCTCCTTTCTCAGGTTGTAGGATACAATTTCTAGTATGTCCGGCTCATCATCTGCGATGAGAATTTTGTGGGGTTGGTCACCCATAACTATCTGGTTAGAACAAATTTATATCTAATCATTGTCATATCATTATATCCTGCTTATTATGTTATTGTTAACGACCCATGGTATCGGCCCGGTTCTTGCATGATAATTAGTATATTTTTGCAGGGATATGAAGATAGTTGGCTGGTTCTTGCCGCTTTATTTTTTAATGGGCTGCCTTCCGCTCTCAGCACAGGAGTTGAGCATGCCGCCCATTCCTCCCATGCGCATGCTGTACCATGACCAGATCAATGCATCCTTTGAATTGATTGCCAGGGAACACATGAAGTCAGCCAGATCTGCCGATGACAGTTTAGTTATTCTCAACAGGGATGGTCTTATCAGAAAAAAAATCGATGACTACCGGGCAGCCATAGAACTGGACAGTAGTTTTTCCGACAATGATCGCTATAAGTGGCTGAGAAGTCTGCGGGAACTGCTCGATGGTTACCGGGATTTACTGGCAGCAAAAAAGATCCAATCCATGCTATGGCCTCAACTGATAGATAGTTATGGTTCTGCCATGAAAGCTACCTGGGCCGGACAATCTTATATGCCGGTATTTGAAACCCTGGCACCTGAAACTTCCTGGCTGTTGTTGCAGAACAAAGCCCTGCAGACCAATCCTGCCCGAGAAGAAGCCGCCGATTGGTTGCTGCTGCAACAAGCCAACCGGGATCCTTCCGCTATTTTACCCCTGCTCAGCAAGCAGCCTCAGTGCAGGTATGCCGACAGTCTGATCATACGGGCGGCCTTTCTCGATCAGGAAAAATTGTACACCTACGCTGCTGTGCCCAATGCATTGGGAAAAAAAATTCACCAGTCCACCCATCCACTGGTAAAACTCATCGCATATCTCACGAAGCTGCCCACGGGCAGAATGATCTTTCCCTTCATTGATGAAATCTATCATGGCCGGCTGACGATTGATTCCATCGCCCCCTTTACCCGCGAGGATACTACGGGAACTTATTTTAATATGCTCGTGCAGACACGCATAGCGTACATGAAACGCCTGCACCGGGGTGATACTGCCATGGCCATGGATGCCTTGTACAAAAGAATAAGGCAAAAGGCAGTAGAAGATTACCTGAATGAAATCAACGGCTTACACGAAGAAAGCAATCCTTTGAAACGCTTTAAAAAAATCAGCCGGTTAAGTCCGGAAGAGCTCTACTATGTCGCCATTACAGGTGAGGAAGAAATGTACACTTCCAGTTTTGTTGCAGGTATCTATCCCCGCATGTTCCAGTTGTGGAAGGGAAAATCTTCCGACTCATTGCTTGCTAGCGTGCAGTATGATCAATACCGGCGGTTTATTCGTCTCTGTGCTTCTTACAATACCCTCGATGATTGGTTAAGCCGGATGGATACAGCTACCGCCAGAAAAATGGTGCTTGATTTTACCGATGGGCTGGAACGGACAGCCGGCCTGGCAGAAGCTGTTGACGTGGCTACGACCTACTCCAGCATTTACAACGAGGGTATCCGGAAATGGATGTTGGCAAAGGTGGACGAAAGAGCACAACAACTCAAAGGCACGGGTGATAGCCGCGGTGCAGCCATCTACTCTATCCTGCAAAAGATTTTTTACTCAATGGATACCTCCCGGCGAACCTCTCTGCTGGATACCCTTGGACTTCACCCGGCAGATCGCCTGCTGCTTTCCTCTTTACAGGATACCTCAGGACGCATCATT
>DAIMYK010000265.1:0-3017 GCA_036734525.1 Sediminibacterium sp.
GCTCTGGGAAACCAACAACTGGCTTTCTCACGTGAATCGGGGTCTTCCAGTTTGCGTTTAAATGACTTGAAAATATCGGCATTCTTTTTATCAATGATTACAGTCGCAGACTCAAGACTGTGGTCCACCGTCTTAAAGGCATTCAAAATCTCCGCAGAAACGTTCAGCGCCAGGAGTGCAGTCAACACCAGGTACATGATGTTGATCATTTTCTGCCGCGGTTCTTTAGGTAATGACATTTGAAATAATGATTTTAATAATTCAGGATAATTGGTTGATCATCGGTTGTCAATTACCTGCCCTGCATGGCAGAAAGCATGTTACCGTATAACTGGTTCAGTTTACTCAGGTTAGTAGAAAGGGTACTGATCTGCTCTTTGGCACGGATGGCATCCTCTGCACTTCCCGCCATGGCGGTAGAAGCCTGGGCCAACTTGCCATAAAAGTCATTCATGGTTTTCAGGTGATTGTTTCCTTCCTGTAACTCAAGCTCATAAATTGTGTTGAGAGAAGACAGGTTTTTGGTCAGTGACTGCATCTGTACATGGAACTCTTTTGTACTCTCTGAAGCACCATGGAAACCGGCCAGAGACATAGAAGCAGAATTCGCTGCATCCTTAATGGATCCAAGTGCTACAGTCGCTTCTTTGGTCTTATTGGAGAAATCACCGGTACTTCTCACAACATCACTGATATCAGACATCTGGTGTACAGTGCTTTCCAACTTTTGGAAGCCGGCACCCAGTTTACCCAAAGTAGCAGGCGTAATTTCAGCATCATTGAGCATTTTTTCCATGCTAGCCAATGCCTTATTTCCCTGTGGCTTGGCATGCTCCACTTCGGGATGATCATCGATATAAGGGAATATAACATAACATACACCGTATGTTAAGAAGATCAGTGCTTCAACTGTGAGACCTATTTTCAACATGAGGTCAGCGATTGAAGTATGGAGCAGTTTCTGTAACGCACCATAAATAACTACTGCCGCTGCTACAGATACGAAAACATCTAACCATTTGTTGAACTTCGGTGGAATTTTTGCTGCCATTGGGTTTGAGTTTTAGGAGATTAACCTCTTGGTAAGGATATTGGGTTGATTAAAATTTATTTTTTCTTTTGAGGGGCCAGATCGATCACAGTTCTGAAACCGATATACGATTTTGCTGTATCCTGGTACTCGTAATTTCTGGTACTAACCTGTAAATAGAAGGAAATATCCTTCCAGCTACCTCCACGAACAACCTTTCTCTTTTCGCGGGGACGATCGGAATCCTTGGATTCATAACGAATATCAGGACTCAGATCGGACATAATATTATATGCTCCTTCATAGAAGTAAGAACCGGTCCATTCCGCAACGTTGCCCGCCATGTTATAAAGACCATACTGATTGGGCCAGTATGCATCCACGGGTACTGTATAAAAACCTCCGTCCTCAATATAGTTACCGCGCCCGGGTTTGAAATTAGCCAGCAAACATCCCTTCTTGTTTCTCATATAAGGATTTCCCCAGGGATACATGGAATTGGTGAGGCCTGCACGAGCAGCATATTCCCATTCACTCTCACTGGGCAACCGGTAATCTGCATCCTGCAACATTTTCTTTTTCTCCAGGGCTGCGTTGTGGTAATGCGTTCTCCAATGACAGAAAGCCACCGCCTGTCTCCAGTTTACACCTACAACCGGATATTGTCCGAATGAAGGGTGCGAATAATAGCGCTTCGTCATCGGCTCATTATAGGAATAAGAGAAATCGCGCATCCACACCAATGTGTCCGGATAAATGGGCTCATCTCTTCTTACAATAAAATTACTTCTATACAATCCGGCATTCTCCCTTTTAGCGGCAGTTGCCAGATCATAATATTCTACCCGGTACATGATCTTGCTGGGATCAATTTCCGGACGACCATACAAACGATTATCGGGTGCCAGATTCAATTCATTCAATTTCTCAATCGTATTACGGTCTAACTTAACAGTAGCCATCCTGGTCCAGTTCACGGCAGAAGTATCATTTGCCTTATTGATACCGGGTCCGAAAAGTATCTTGTAAATCAGTGAGTCCCTTGTCCAGTTCACAAAAAGTCTGTACTGGTCATTGGAATCTTCAGTTCTGCCCATCCAGAACCCTGGAATAGATACCTGGCGATTACGTGTAATGTAGTTGTAACTAACATCCTCATCGCTGGGGCCCATGTGGAAAGTTCCCGGTGGGATGTAAACCATATTCAGAGGAGGACCCATGGGTTGACGGGTAGTAGGAGCAACTCCTATCAACTGTCCATCCGTTTGGTAAGGGGAAGAACCCTTGGACTTACCGAACAGGCCCCCTTTTCCACAGGAAACCAGGGCCATCATACCCACAACATAAACCGAGGAGATTACATATCCTTTCATTGTACAGGATTTGTTTGACAATTACAAAATCCAGTGACATCTGTCACCGGTTTAATTTAAATTCTGAACCGTATTTATTTTAATTCGAGTAAAATTTTTTTCAGCGCAATCGTTTTTTTTGTTTCAAAACATTGTTATCCTGTCAATGTATGAGGGCAAATTACTGCAATCATTTGTTACACATTTGCTAAAAACTCCTCATGGGAAGATACCGGCTGACTGCATTGATACTCTTTACATTGGAAAAAGAGCACCTCACCGGGTTTTTCCGGTATTTTTTTCCCGTTTAATAACGGAAAATTTAACAAATTAGTTTCCATAACCTGACAAATCTTATTGGGAACGAACTTACTCATTAATGGACCCAGAAACCGGGTTGCCTGCTGTCTGAGAATGGCTCTTTCCTGCCACCCGTTGATCTCGTGTTGCAGTGCCATTACCCAAACCCCAAAAGATCCGGGGTACCTGATCAGGGAAGAGCCCATCGACCCCAAAAGGGTACGGGATAGCTCCCTCCAATCCGGGCGGTCGAAAATAATGGACAGATACTGGAGATTCTGGGCCATGATGGAGTTGCCACTTGGAACGTCCACGTCATAGACATCTTTTTTGCG
>DAIMYK010000266.1:0-3006 GCA_036734525.1 Sediminibacterium sp.
ACACTACCTTCTCCTTTTTTGTGTGCCATGATAAATTCTTTTTTGGATAACTAAAACTCTTGTCTGAATGTAATTGAAAAGAAAAATTAAGCGATGCTTTCAATCTTAATCTGGGTATAATGAGTTCTGTGACCATGTTTCTTGCGAAACCCCTTTCTTCTTTTCATTTTAAAAGCAATCACTTTGTCCCCCTGTACCAGATCATTCAATATTTCTGCCTGCACAGTAGCTTTAACCTGCTGACCGGCGGTAACCTGACCATCTTTTTCGAGCATCAATACCTGGTTGAACGATACTTTATCACCTGTTTTACCGGACAGATGGGGTACAAATAACTGCTGACCTTCTTTAACTTTGAATTGCTGGCCTGCAATAGTAACAATGGCTAACATAATTTCCTGAATTTGGGACGGCAAAGGTAAGCAATTTCCGGAAGAAATCCCCTAAATTTTTTAAAAAACAGCTCCTACCAGTCCAATTATACACTTTTTAGCCGGAATGGGAATAAGTGTTTGACCGTAACTAATTTATACACAATTTAAAAAACCAATAACGAAACCTTCTCTCTCAATCCCATTCATTCTGGCTATTTTTGCCCTTCAAGCCCCCTTATGCTGCTACAACTGACAGCGAAATTGGCACGACCTTATGCCAACTATATCTACAGATCTCTACGACGCGGCATGCTCCCAGCAGCATCTGCCCAGGAAAAAATTCTCGCAGATCTGCTGAAGCAGGGAAAAAAAACCCAATTCGGAAAGGATCACGCCTTTCAGGACGTAAACAATGCAGCAGAATTTGCCCGTTCTGTCCCGATTAGGGACTACGAACAGCTGAAGACCTATATAGAAGCCGTTAAACAGGGGGGGGAGAACATACTTTGGAAGGGCAGGCCGCTCTATTTTGCCAAAACCAGCGGAACAACCAGCGGGGTTAAATACATACCCATCAGCAAAGACTCGATATCCAATCATATCCATGGAGCCAGAAATGCCCTCCTGTGCTACATCGCAACCACCGGTCAGTCCGCTTTTACCTCCGGAAATATGATTTTTTTAAGTGGGTCACCCGAATTGGAAAGGGTCGGAGGTATTCCAACCGGCAGATTGAGTGGAATCGTTAATCACCATGTACCTGCTTACCTACGTTCCAACCAGTTACCTTCCTTCGAGACCAATTGTATAGAAGATTGGGAAGACAAATTGGACAAGATAGTAGAAGAAACCCTGTTAAAGCCAATGACCCTGATCAGTGGTATTCCACCCTGGATGCAAATGTATTTTGACAGATTGCAGGCAAAAACGGGAAAAAAAGTAGGCGAAATCTTTCCCCGATTTAACCTGATGGTACATGGCGGTGTGAATTTCAGTCCTTACAGAAAAAAATTAATGGAAAGCATAGGACGTTCAATAGATACCATTGAACTGTATCCTGCCAGTGAGGGGTTCTTCGCTTTTCAGGATAGTCAGCAAAACGAAGGATTGTTGCTGAATACCAATAGTGGAATATTTTATGAATTCATACCTGTACAGGAGGTTTTCAATGAAAATCCAACCCGATTGACGATCGGGGAAGTCTCGACAGATGTACAATATGCCATTGTAGTTAGCAGCAATGCAGGTTTATGGGGTTACCTGGTTGGTGATACAGTCAAATTTGTTTCTACCCGCCCTTACAGATTGGTTGTAACAGGTCGTATTAAACATTTTATTTCGGCTTTTGGAGAACATGTTATAGGTGAAGAAGTGGAAAAAGCCATGAATTCTGCATTGGCTGCATCGGGTGTGCGTATCACCGAATTCACGGTAGCTCCATTTATTTCTGCGGGTGAAGGCAAAAGTTACCACGAATGGTTCATAGAATTTGAAAAAGAACCCGACCAATTCGATGTTTTCATCGACGTGCTCGATACAAGGTTTCGTGAGCTCAATGTTTATTATGATGACCTGATTACAGGAAACATACTGGACCGCCTCCGCATCACCAGGGTCAGGAAAAATGGATTCATCGATTACATGCGGGCTTCCGGAAAGCTGGGGGGACAAAATAAAGTGCCTCGATTGAGCAATGACAGAGAATTGGCAAACGCTCTGCAACCCTGGTTACTATAAGATTACTGACTACTTTGGTTGCTTTTGACGGGGATTGCCTAAATTAGCATTTCTTCCATACTCATCATGTCAAGCATCCCTAAAAAACGCATCGCCATTTTTGGTTCAACGGGGTCGATAGGAACCCAGGCCCTGGATGTCATTGCAGCCAACCCTGAACTTTTTTCAGCTGAGGTGCTTACCGCCATGACCAATCATTCCCTGCTCATTGAGCAGGCCATCCGGTTCAATCCAGCTGTAGTCGTTATAGGTGATGAGACCAAATATCCTTTAGTAAAAGAAGCTTTGGCAGGAAGGGATACCAAAGTTTTTTGTGGTGAACAGGCACTGCAGGAAGTCGCTTCCATGTCTATTTATGATATGATGCTGGCTGCCATTGTAGGTTATGCAGGTTTAAAACCCACACTGCGGGCTATTGAGGCGGGAAAACCCATTGCGCTCGCCAACAAAGAAACCCTGGTTGTAGCCGGAGATATCATCATACGAAAAGCACTTGAGTACCGGGTACCCATCATTCCCGTGGATAGTGAACACTCTGCTATTTTTCAATGCCTGGTAGGGGAGGGTAGAAACCGAATTGAAAAGATCATATTAACAGCCAGCGGTGGACCTTTTTTTGGTAAGAAACCCAATTTTCTGGTCAATGTGAAACGGGAACATGCTCTTCAACATCCGAATTGGAGTATGGGGGCGAAGATTACCATTGATTCCGCTACACTGATGAATAAGGGTTTGGAAGTGATTGAGGCTAAGTGGCTTTTTAACCTTCGACCCGATCAGATTCAGGTGGTGGTTCATCCCCAAAGTATCATCCATAGTGTGGTTCAGTTTGAAGATGGAAGCGTCAAAGCACAAATGGGTTTGCCCGACATGAAACTGCCCATTCAATATGCCA
>DAIMYK010000267.1:0-3004 GCA_036734525.1 Sediminibacterium sp.
CCTGAATTGAGACAGAAGATGGGGGAGGCCGCGATCAAAGCTGCTTCTGCCATCAATTATGAAAGTGTTGGAACGATAGAGTTTCTGGTGGATAAGCACCGGAATTTTTATTTTATGGAGATGAACACCCGTATTCAGGTAGAACATTGTGTTACCGAAGAGGTGGTGAATTATGACCTGATCAAAGAGCAAATTAAAATAGCCGGCGGGGACAGAATCTCAGGAAAAAATTATGAACCTCAACTGCATGCGATCGAGTGTCGCATCAACGCGGAAGATCCCTACAATGATTTCCGTCCCTCACCCGGTAAAATCACCGTATTACATACCCCGGGTGGTCATGGCGTACGGGTAGATAGCCACGTTTATGCAGGTTATGTTATTCCGCCTTATTATGATTCAATGATTGGTAAATTGATAACAGTTGCACAGAGCCGTCAAGAAGCCATTGATACCATGTACAGGGCACTCAGTGAATACGTTATTGAGGGCGTGAAAACAACCATTCCCTTCCATCTGCAGCTGATGCAGAATGAAGACTTCCGCAAAGGAAATTTCACAACCAAGTTCCTGGAAAATTTTACCATGGCCAGATGATGGTGGCCTGATGGAATAAAAAAACCTCTTCAATCGTAAGAGGTTTTTTTATACAGTTAAGTGCGGTAAGTTTATTGATTTCCGCCACCACCACCGCCGCGTCCACCCATGCGTGGCTGGGAGAGCGCTTCAATTACTTTTTTGGCAAGTTCGGCAGGGAGTGCTTTCTCAATCCTCTTGTTGCGCTCATCCGTGATCTCTTTCATTTTCGCCTGACGGGCTGCAGGGTCGAGATCGCGCAGTGCCATTTGTTTAGGACGCATGTCATTCGAAATGGCAATGAGTGAATCTGCCTGTACATCATCACAGCCCATAGCTTTGAATCTTTCTTTCATCATAGCATTGCGCTGTTCAGGCGACATTTGACCACCCCCTGGCGGCTGGGCATATAATGAGGTTCCTGCAGATGCAATGAACAACATAGCCAGTAACATCCATTTTTTCATACTATATGTTTTAGAAATAGTAAAATACTTTTTTTTTGTGGGCAGTGCAAACAATTTCGGTCAAATGTGCCGGGTAGTCGGCTGAAGGCAAAAAACCCCGACACTATTGGTCGGGGTTGAAGTATTTCAATGGAATATGTTTATCTGATGAACAACATTTCTCGGTACTTGGGAAGTGTCCAAAGATCATCATCAACGAGATGTTCCAGTTTATCTACATGGTAACGGATCTCGTCAAAGTAAACTGCTTTGATGTCTTTATCATAAGCGATAGCTTTTTCACGGGCATTCTCAATGGCATTGGCTTTCTTTCGGGCTTCCACCATCTGATCTACCTGCTGATGAATTACCTGAATGTGCTTGCTAACAGCAGTGAGAATATCCAGTTGACTTTGATAAGCTTCTTTTCCCAGACCGGCGGCTTTCAGGCCATTCACATTAGCGAGGAGTTCGTTCTGGTAGCGAATTGCGGCAGGAAGGATATGATTGATAGCCAGATCTCCCATGATGCGTGACTCAATCTGTACTTTCTTGGTATATTTCTCCAATTCTATTTCGTGGCGGGCTTCCAGTTCTATGTGCGTGTACACTCCATTGGATTCAAAAAGGTGCTTGGCTTTTTCAGTGACCATCGCATCCAATGCCAGTGGTGTGGTTTTTACATTCGGAAGACCACGACGAGCTGCTTCATCATGCCAATCCTGGCTGTAGCCATCTCCCTCAAACAACACTTTTTTGCTTTCTACAATATAGCGTTGAATGACATGCATGATGGCAATCTCTTTTTTGTCGCCTTTTTCAATCAGGGCATCCACTTCCTGTTTGAATTTTCGCAGAGTATCGGCCATAATGGTATTCAAAACAGTCATGGATATCGCACAATTGGCGGAAGAACCTACTGCTCTGAATTCAAACTTGTTGCCGGTGAAAGCAAAGGGAGACGTTCTGTTTCTGTCTGTATTGTCAAGCATCAATTCAGGAATGCTGCGGTGCAGATCGAGTTTTAGTATGGCTTCATCCTGCTCATCAAATTTGGTGCTTACTCTTGATTCGATGTCTGATAAAACTTTTGCTAAATATTGACCCACAAAAACCGAAATAATCGCGGGTGGTGCTTCATTGGCTCCCAGGCGGTGATCGTTGGGCTCTGAGGCAATAGATGCACGGAGTATGTCCGCATTGTCATGAACCGCTTTGATGATATTTACAAAGAAAGTAAGGAACATCAGGTTGGTCTTTGGAGTTTTACCGGGAGCGAGCAGATTTACTCCGGTATCAGTAGCCATGCTCCAGTTGTTGTGCTTACCACTACCGTTGATGCCGGCGAATGGTTTTTCATGCAGCAACACAATCAATTGATGGCGGCGGGCAACCCGATTCATGAGATCCATCAATAAAGTGTTGTGGTCAACGGCAATATTCACCTCTTCGAAAATCGGCGCACACTCAAATTGAGAAGGCGCTACCTCGTTGTGACGTGTTCTTAGTGGAATACCGAGTTTATAGGCCTCCTGTTCAAAGTCACGCATAAATGCATATACCCGCTCAGGTATAGAGCCAAAGTAATGGTCCTCCAACTGCTGTCCTTTTGCCGGAGATGCGCCAAAAACGGTTCTTCCACACTGAACGATGTCGGGACGAGCATGTGCAAGACGTTCATCAATGACGAAGTATTCTTGTTCCCATCCCAGAGTAGCTGTTACCTTGGTAACGTTTTTGTCAAAATAGTTACATACTTCAACAGCTGCTTTATTCAGCGACTCGAGGGCTTTCAAAAGCGGGGCTTTGTAGTCGAGGGATGCTCCGGTATAACTGATGAAGATAGTAGGAATACATAAGGTCTTGCCATGACCAATTTCAATAATGAATGCAGGTGAGGAAGGATCCCAGGCAGTATAACCACGTGCCTCAATAGTTGCCCTCAATCCACCTCTGGGGAAGGAAGAAGCATCTGGCTCTTG
>DAIMYK010000268.1:0-3003 GCA_036734525.1 Sediminibacterium sp.
ATGTTGCTGTTGCTGGAAGGATGTAATAAACTAGTCAATCGTTCCATTGATTTACACGAAGTTGAAATATTCATTTCTGTGACATCCGAGTGGCAAAAGTTGAACAAAGTAATCAGTCATTTGCTGGCAAAGAATAAAAATGGATTGACCGACATTTTTATTGCCTGGCGTTTAAAGGGTATGGTAAGTGAAGGAAAGGTTGAATGGCTGGATGATAAAAACAAAGGGTGGAAAGAAATTCAGGTTCGAAGAAACGTTGGACAGTCATCGACCATTGCAGAATAATGAGTCAAACCATTCAGATACGACCAATGGCTTTGAAAAGCACCGATGACAGAGGGAGTGTGCATTTTTTTACAACTCCTCGATCAGGGGAATACATGGTTTTTTATCGCCGTAAAGGTGCTATTGGGGCAAGACATTATCACAAAGGATTGTCAGCGAATAAAAACCCTGAACAGTTTGTTTTAGTGAGTGGAAAAGCTACATTGAACTGGAAAGATCTTCGTTCTAATGAAGAGGGATCAATTGCGTTGGAATCACCGGTTGAAGTTGACATTTATCCATGGATCTGGCATGAAGTAGTTGCAGAAACAGATTTTGTTATGCTCGAATTGAATTCTATGATGGAAGGTCCACCGGATACATTTTATGTAGAAAAAGATCAAGAAAGAAGTAAATAAAATTATGGCAAAGGGAAAGAGTGATATGCAGGTTTTTGATGTCGAATCAGGTGTACAGGGTCAGTATAAAAACTGGTTCCTGGACTATGCTTCGTATGTAATTTTAGAAAGAGCGGTACCGGCAATTGAAGATGGGTTGAAGCCTGTGCAGAGAAGAATTCTGCATGCAATGAAGGAAATGGATGATGGCAGATTCAACAAAGTAGCCAATATCATCGGCCAAAGTATGCAGTATCATCCACACGGAGATGCAAGTATTTTTGATGCTCTTGTTAACTTAGGCCAGAAAGACCTGCTCATAGAAACACAGGGAAACTGGGGTGATGTAAGAACCGGCGATCAGGCAGCAGCACCCAGGTATATCGAAGCACGCCTCTCAAAATTTGCTCTCGAAGTAGCTTTTAATCCTGCCACCACCCGCTGGCAATTGAGCTACGATGGCAGAAAACAAGAACCTATTACGCTGCCCATGAAATTTCCTCTGTTGCTGGCACAAGGGGCAGATGGTATTGCAGTAGGTCTCTCCACCAAAATTCTTCCTCACAATTTTTGTGAGCTAATCGAAGCCTCCATCAAATGTCTCAGGGGAAGGAAATTTGAACTGTACCCCGATTTCCAAACGGCAGGAATGATTGATGTGACAGGATACCAGGATGGCAAAAGAGGGGGTAAAGTAAGGGTTCGGGCGAGAATTGAGGAATTAGATAAAAAGACGCTGGTCATCCGGGATGTACCCTATGGGGTAACGACTCATCAATTGATGGAAAGCATTACCAAAGCAAATGACCAGGGCAAAATCAAAATAAAAAAAGTAACAGATCTCAATGCGGCCGATATTGAGATGCAGATCGAGCTCGCACCCGGGATATCTACAGATATCACTATCGATGCTCTTTATGCTTTCACTGATTGTGAAATTAGTATTTCTCCCAATGCCTGTGTGATTGTAGACAATAAACCACAATTTCTTACAGTAACTGATTTGTTGAAATCCTCTGTGCATGAAACACGAGAATTACTAAAAAAGGAACTGGAAATCAAATTAGGGGAGTTACAGGATAAATGGCATTTTACTTCATTGGAAAAAATCTTCTTTGAAGAAAAGATCTACAAGGAACTGGAAGAGAAACATGCTACCTGGGAAACTGTACTCGAAGCAATCGAAAAAGGATTTTCGCCCTACAAAAAGAAATTGAAACGACCCATTGAAAGGGCAGATATTTTGAAACTGACTGAGAAACCTGTGCGGCGCATCTATCGGTTAGACATCAAAGAACTGAATGATCAAATTTTTCAAATTGAAGAAAATATTCGAGAAGTAGAACATAATCTCGATAACCTGACAGATTTCGCCGTAGCCTATTATGAAAATCTTTTAAAGAAGTACGGAAAAGAGAGAACCAGAAAAACCGTTATCAAAGAATTTGATACCATTCAGGTAAAGCAGGTAGCAATCGCCAACACTAAATTATACATCAATCGAGCAGAAGGTTTCATAGGTACCGGACTTAAAAAAGATGAATTACTCTGTGAGTGTTCTGACTATGATGACATCATTGCTTTTACCAAAGGGGGTAGCATGAAGGTGGTAAAAGTAGCTGATAAAGTGTTCATTGGTAAAGACATAATACATGCCGCTGTTTTCAGGAAAAACGATGAGAGAACTACCTATAATATGATTTATGTCGATGGCAAATCCGGAATCAGTTATGCCAAGCGCTTCAATGTTACCGGGGTAACCCGCGACAAAGAGTACGACCTTACCAAAGGTGAGGAACGCTCGAAGGTTCACTATTTTTCGGCTAATCCCAATGGAGAAGCGGAATCCGTAAGAGTAGTATTGAGTCCGGCTTCAACTGCAAGAATCAAGGAATTTGATTTTTATTTTGAAGAATTGGAGATTAAGGGACGATCCAGTATTGGAAATCAGGTGACCAAATACAGTGTGAAATCTATTCGGATGAAAGAAGCCGGAAGAAGTACTTTGGCTGGAATCAAGCTTTGGTTCGATGATAAATTCGGCAGATTGAATACTGAAGGCAAGGGTAAGTACCTGGGAACTTTTGAAGATGAAAAGATTATACTTTTCAACAAGAATGGCACCTATGAAATAACAGATACCGAACTCAACCAACGCTTCGAACCAGATCAAATTCTGCTC
Source organism: Sediminibacterium sp. (assembly GCA_036734525.1). Lineage (GTDB taxonomy): Bacteria > Bacteroidota > Bacteroidia > Chitinophagales > Chitinophagaceae > Sediminibacterium. The sequence goes on from DAIMYK010000268.1 coordinate 2,845, forward strand.
ATATAAAAATATCAGCCGGAACAGGTGATATCTGCTGTATATCTCGATCAGGATAAAAAACAGTTCAATGTCAAACGTTTTGTGATTGAAACGCCTACCCTGAAAACGCCATTTAGTTGAATAAAAGAAGGAACAGGTTTTTATATGGTGGCAGTTACT
>DAIMYK010000269.1:0-3001 GCA_036734525.1 Sediminibacterium sp.
GGTTTCTATGTTGAAAAACGGCACTGACAGGTTGCTTTGGTGACAATTATTGATCACGCTGTCAATCATATCTTCCAGTCTGGGTTTACTTGCGGGCATTTTCTGTTGCCGGGGGAAACGCGGATGTGGTGCCAGACCGACATCGTACTTCTGTATCTCTTCGTAAGTCATTTGATAGAGGTTCAGACTTTTCTCTTCGGCGGTGCTTACTCGTTTTCCTCCAGGTGTGGTGGAGATTTCGTGGTTGAAGAAGGGCTCGTGACACAGCACTGCCTGATTATCTTTTGAGATCACAACATCTGTTTCCAGGGTAGTGACGCCGAGTTCCAGCGCATGTATCATGGCGGGTATGGTATTCTCGGGGCGCAGCCCTCTGCAACCTCTGTGACCTTGTTGATCGAATGAAGGCATATTTTTATATCGGGATTGTCTTGAAACTGAGCATGCTAGAACAGTCCATACAAGAACACAAATAAAACCAACTGTCTTGTAAGTTATTTTAGGCATGTTTTTGGAAGACAAATTGCTAACTATTTATAATTACCGGCTTGGTAGCTGGCATGCTGGCATTCCTTCTGGCAATATTGCGCACCGCCTGGGCGGTAATCTCTCTGAATGCCTGCTTGCTGATCGTATCATGGCCCGCCATCGCAGGAACACCGGCATCTCCACCCTCCCGTATGCTTTGCACCAACGGTACCTGTCCGAGGAAGGGCAACTCATACTCAGATGCTAAGTTCATACCGCCCTCCTTCCCAAATAAATAATATTTATTCTCTGGCAATTCTGCCGGAGTAAAATAAGCCATGTTCTCTACCAGTCCGATCACCGGCACATTGATCTGTGCCTGCCCGAACATCGCAATCGCTTTTTTAGCATCTGCCAAAGCCACCAATTGAGGCGTTGTTACAATCACAACACCGGTCACCGGTACCGTTTGCATCAGCGTCAGGTGAATATCTCCGGTGCCGGGGGGCATGTCGATGATCAAATAATCCAGTTCCCCCCAATCTACTTCCGTTACAAACTGTCTGATGGCGCTGCTAGCCATGGGTCCGCGCCAAACCACCGCATTTTTCTCATCTACCAACAAGCCAATGCTCATCAGCCGTATTCCCAACTTATCCAATGGTACAATCATTCCCTTGCCATTCACTTCCCGCATCAGCGGCCTCTCACCGCGAACCCCAAACATAATAGGTACACTGGGCCCATAAATATCTGCATCCATCAATCCAACCTTGGCACCTCCTTCAGCGAGCGCCAGCGCCAGGTTAGCAGAAACAGTACTTTTTCCAACACCCCCCTTTCCGCTAACCACCGCACTGAGTGTTTGTACACCGGCCAGTATTTGCTGATCACCCTTACGCCCGGTAGTAGTTTGGGCGGTAAAATTCACCTGTACTTTGGCCGCCTTATTCACCAGCAACCGGATGGCATTCTCGCAGGCAGAGCGCATCATGTCCTTCATCGGACAAGCTGGGGTGGTCAGAACGACCGTGAAACTCACCTCATCACCGTTTATCTGCACATCTTTCACCATATTCAATGTTACCAGGTCTTTCCCCAAATCGGGCTCCTGTACCTGGCTCAATGCCTGCATGATTGCTGCTTCTGTCATCACGAAAGTTTTTGTTAAAATGAAATCTCCGGGCGCAAAGTTAAACCCTCCCTGCCTTACTTTGTTAAACCATTTGGGCTGCGGAAAAAATTAACGATTGTTCTTCCATCCCGACAGACCATGTACCTTTGCCAACAGATATGAAAAAAATATTATTTATTTCTTTACTATTTCTCTCTGTAGGCCTGTCACTGCGGGCTCAACAAAGGAATCCCAACGATTCTATAGTTCAGTTATATGGGGTGGTAATGACGGCTGACAGCCTGATCGGCATACCCTCCGCCAGTGTTATTATAGTGGGTAAAGGAAGAGGAACGATTACCAGCTATGACGGGGTCTTTTCTATCGTGGCAGTAAAAGGTGACCAAATACTATTTTCCAGTGTCGGGTTCAAGGACAAAATGATTGAAATTCCAACCAACTTACAAGACAATCAATACAGCGTGATCCAATTGCTGGTTAGCGACACAGCATACTTGCCTGCACCCATACTTAAACCGAGGCCTACCCGGGAACAGTTTGAAAGAGATTTTGTAAACATGACAGCCCCGGATGACTTGTATGAAACGGCCCGGAAGAATACCGACGAAACCCAGCGCAGAATGATACTGGCTAACTTGCCTTCGGATGGGAAGGAGGCATTCAATTTCCAGATGCGTGCTCAAGCCAACAGAGCTTACTATGCCGGCGGTCAACTTCCTCCACAAAACATCTTCAACCCTGCTGCCTGGGCCAGCTTTGTGCAATCCTGGAAGCGGGGAGACTTTAAACGGAAGAAGAAGTAGTCAACTCAACTCTACAATTTACTTTTACCAATTTAGCTTTTTATGCCAATTCAACGTGTAGCGGTGATCGGTGCGGGTACCATGGGAAATGGGATTGCACATGTCTGCATTCAATATGGTCTGGATGTAGTGCTGATTGATGTTGCCACGGCTGCTTTAGAAAAAGCCAAACAAGTGATCGAAAAAAACATGGAGCGCCAGGTGAAGAAAGGGGTTCTTACTTCTGAGCAAATGGCGGCAGCCCTGCAGCGCCTCCAATTATCGTCTCACCTGAGCGATTCTGTTAAGAATTGTGACCTCGTAATTGAGGCTGCTACCGAAAAACAGGCCGTTAAAGAGAACATATTTCGTGAAATAGATGCCGCAGCACCTCAGCATTGTATCCTTGCTACCAATACTTCTTCCATCTCCATTACTGCACTGGCTGCTGTCACGAATCGTCCGGATAAGGTGATTGGCATGCATTTCATGAATCCGGTGCCCGTCATGAAGCTCGTAGAAGTGATCAATGCCTATCAGACACATGCGGGTGTAAAAGATCAGATTCTGAAATTAACCCGTCGCTTGGAAAAAGTTCACTGTGTTGTGAATGATT
>DAIMYK010000270.1:0-2995 GCA_036734525.1 Sediminibacterium sp.
AAAACATTTATATAAAAATGCAATAGTGTGCGAAGCAGGAATTGATTTTTTCTATTCGGTTTTATACCCGCCAGCCCTTCTAATCCGGTACCTCTCATCAAATGCAAAAGCAGGGTTTCAATGTTGTCATCCGCATGGTGGGCAGTCACCACCCAGCAGTTTTTTTTGGCTTCTTTGTTTTTCCCTTCATTGATAATTTGCAGCCTTAATTCAGAAAACCAGTCATACCTTAGTTGTCTTGCTGCTTCTTGCAATGAAAGTTTATTCTTCTCCGCGTACAAGGTTGTATCAGTTTTTTGAACATGTAACTGAAGTCCCCATTGCTTCGCGAATGTTTGTACGAATTGTTCATCTCTTTCAGATTCTGCTCCCCGCAGTTGAAAATTCATATGTGCCAGCTCACAAGTAAATCTTGCTTTCATCAACAGATGGGTGAGTACAACACTATCAACACCTCCACTGATGGCAATAAGTAAAGTGCTGTCCGGGGAAACAGTTGCAGACAATTGTTGTTTCCAATGACTTGCGAAGGATGATAGTAGGTCCATTTGATTTCAATTTGAAGCCTACAGACAAAAAATTATTTTTTAGCTGCTTCTTTGGCCCAGGTATCCTTGAGAGTTACTGTTCTGTTGAAAACCGGTTTGCCTGTTTTGCAGTCTGTATCTGCATAGAAATAGCCCATCCTGATAAATTGAAACCGAGCATCTAAAGGGTCATTCGCTAAGGCAGGTTCTGCCAGCGCATTCGGCAGTATCTGCTGAGAATCCGGATGGATATGATCTATAAAATTTCCTTCTGCATTGGCCGGATCTTCTACTTTGAACAAACGGTCATATAATCTTACTTCAACGGGAATGGCATGAGTTTGGCTTACCCAATGCAGCGTACCTTTTACGTTTATTCCGGAAGTGTCTTCACCGCTTTTGCTATTGGGAATATGGGAACAATGAAGTTCTGTGATATTTCCTTTTTCATCTTTGATCACTTCATCACAGCGGATGATATAGGCATGCTTCAGGCGTACCATCTGGCCGGGTGCCAGGCGGAAAAACTTTTTGGGTGGAACTTCCATGAAATCTTCCTGCTCAATGAGCAATTCGCGGGAAAACGGAATTTGGCGTGTTCCTGAATTGGGATCTTCAGGATTATTCTCTCCTTCCAGCCATTCCACTTCTTCACCCATTGTTGTAATTACCACGCGCAGTGGATGGAATACCACCATGCGTCGTAGGGCTATCTGGTTCAGGTGCTCCCTCACGCAAAATTCGAGCAGTCCTACATCTATGAGATTCTCTCTTCTGGCAACACCAATTTTCTCACAAAAATTTCTAATGCTTTCCGGAGTATACCCTCTTCGGCGCATGCCGCTGATTGTTGGCATACGTGGATCATCCCAGCCGGTTACAAAACCTTCCTGCACCAGTTGCAAGAGCTTACGTTTGCTCATAACGGTGTAGGTCATGTTCAAACGGGCAAATTCATACTGGCGGGAGGGGAAAATGCCTAGTTTTTCAATACACCAGTTGTACAGATCACGGTGCGGAATAAATTCCAGGGTACAGATAGAATGGGTAATGTGTTCAATAGAGTCACTCTGTCCATGTGCAAAATCATACATCGGATAAATACACCACTTGTCGCCTGTTCGGTGGTGTTGTGCATGTTTGATGCGATACAGAACAGGATCCCTGAGAATCATGTTGGGCGAAGCCATGTCAATTCTTGCACGAAGTACACGGCTGCCATCAGGATATTTTCCATCCCGCATGTCGCGGAACAATTGTAGATTTTCGTCAATGGTTCTTTCTGCAAAACGATTGCGCTGTCCGGGTTGCGTAGGTGTTCCCTTTTGTTCAGCGATTTCTTCCGGAGAACTATCGTCAACATAGGCATCACCTTGTTGTATCAGTTGTTCCGCATAAGTATATAACGTATCAAAATAGTCGGATGCATATCTTTCACGTGCCCATTGAAATCCCAGCCATTTTACATCGTTCCGAATGCTTTCCACATATTCTGTTTCTTCGGTAACCGGATTGGTATCGTCGAAACGGAGGTTGGTTTCTCCACCGTATTTAATGGCTAAACCAAAATTCAGGCAGATACTTTTGGCATGCCCTATGTGCAGATATCCATTGGGTTCCGGAGGGAAACGTGTTGTTATTGAGGTATGTTTTCCCTCGGCTAAATCACGCTCAATAATCTCTTCGATGAAATTCAGGCTCTTTTCTTCACTCATAACTAACTGCCCTTTTGGGCAAGGGCAAAGTTACAAAATCTTTACCGCATGTCGGATGAATGACATCTGATGATAATGCCTATTGCTCTATCACCAGCGTGTTAAAGAATTCATCTGCTTCCTTTTGTTTATTATCAGTTGTTCTGACCATTAGACTTAACTGATGAAGAACAGATCCTGAAAAGAAGGAAATATTATAAATTGTTTTGCCTTTTAATTCATCACTCACTAGTTTACTGATATCCAGTTCCAGTTTCAGACAACTTTTACCTTTGAATTGAATGATTTCATCTTTTTTCAGGTCTACATTACCCATTTGTTGTAACATACCTGTCTTTATTTGATCCCAGATTGCATCACCCATGGAACTCACCATTTCGGCCTGCAATCCCATAGGGGAAAGATCCATGGAAAGTGCTGAATAATTCAAAGAGGAGTCTTTTACAGAGTAACTATACACTTTCGCCCCCATCTGACTAAAAGAACTGCTGCTGTCAATCGGACCGGGGAAAGTGATTTTAATTTTTTCACTTAAAACTATTGAGGAAGGTTGAGCTACTGCTATACAAGCAATGAATAAGCCCAGAAGTGACAAAAGATATTTCTTCATAGAATGAAATTTTGCTCAAATTACGCATGTTCAGGCCGATATCCCTAAAATGGAGAAAAAAAATTTTATACCTTTGCGCCCATCGGTTCGGTAGCTCAGCTGGATAGAGCAACTGCCTTCTAAGCAGTAGGTCCTTGGTTCGA
>DAIMYK010000271.1:0-2993 GCA_036734525.1 Sediminibacterium sp.
AACCTTATTCATGATATCACCGGAGATGCCGTTTCTACTGAGATTCCGGGAGTGAATGAAGTGCATGCTGTGGATGCTGCAGGCGTTCACCCCTTGCTTTTAGCCATTGGCAGCGAGCGGTATACTCCTTATGCACCTACTGCAAGACCTGCAGAACTGCTGACCATTGCTAACCATATTTTGGGAACGGGACAGCTTTCACTGGCCAAGTTTCTTTTCATTACGGCAGGAACGCCGGCTCATGTACATACCCGCAACATCTCACAGTTTTTTCAATTCATGTTGGAAAGGGTGGACTGGGAACGAGATCTGCATTTTTATACTCAAACCACCATTGATACCCTGGATTATTCCGGAACAGACCTGAACAGTGGAAGTAAATTGGTTGTAGCGGCGTATGGGGAGGAAAAAAGAAAGCTCGCAATAGAGGTACCGGAATGGCTGACAAGATGCAAGGGTTTGCAGGCAGCTAAGCTAGTGATGCCCGGGGTCGTGGCCTTCCAGACAGATCCCTATACTGATGAAACTGCCACCCTGCAATGGATAGATCTCGCAACCCAGGTTTGGTTGCAACAAGAGCATCCCGATACCGGCATACCACTGCTGATTTGGTGTGATGATGCCGGGTTCACCTCTCAGACTTTGCGTAATTTCTGCTGGGTATCTTTTACCCGATGCAATCCTTCCCACGATATTCATGGAATCGATGCGTTTGTTCGACATAAACATTATGGTTGTCGCGGTCCGCTGGTGATAGACGCCCGAATCAAACCCCACCATGCTCCTGCTGTGGAAATGGATCCGTTGATTGAAAAAAGAATCGAGAAATTATTTGAGAAGGGGGGAAGTCTGAATAAGCTTTATTCCTGAGAAGTTAACACTTCTACCCAGGTATGATCTGCCAGCAATTTTACCGAAGATACAAATGCCTTAAAAGGCCCTGCACCACCCCATTCATGAGGTGCAACGAGTGATAGGATATGGGTGCCATCTTTCTTCTCATAGAGATGATAGGTATGTCCGATCTGGGGTTGGAAGGAAAGCCTGGATTCGTAGATCATCCAGCTAAGCTCTTTTCTTTTTCTGATATCCTGGGCCTGTCTTGCCAGTAATTCTATCTGTTCCCTGATTTGATCCAGGTGCATTTGTGTCTGTTCTTCCATGGCCGCCAAAGCCTTGTATTTGATCACACCCTCGTTGGTTGGACGAATCGCAACACTTCCTAAAGAGGAAGCATAGGGGAGCACGCTCATTTGTTTGTGGTAAATCTCTGTATTGGTATAGAATTCGCCATCTTTATTTTTACCTAAATAATTGATTTTCAAATATCCATTCGGCATTATTTGATGTGATACTTGAAGCAAGGATTCCCCCGCTTGGAATAAGGTGATTTCCAGCTTTCCGTCATCCGTTATTTCACCGGAAACGCTATCCGCTATTCCCACATCGGTGAGTGGGTGGATTTGGCTATCGGGTACCAATTCATATTGGCTGTAAAATGCCTGGTTGTCCATGCTGACCCAATTTGAGCTGATGCTTAGGGCATGACCCTGCCGTATGCTTTCAATCCGGTACTGTCCGCTTTTAGGGGTCAAACCGTGTTGGAACTGACATTTTTCGGGAAAAAGTTGCCAGCTGGCGAGGAAATTATAAGCTTGAACCATGTAATTATTATTGCCAAAAATGAAAAACCACCGGAACCGGGCCGGGGTCCGATGGTTTACATAATAAGATCAAATTTTATTGAACGTTGAAAGCGATTTCCATTGTTCCCCAATTAAGGGTGACGCGACCGTCTTTTTTGATGGAATAGGTCAGTCTGTCGCTAGAGGTGGAAGTCTTACCTACTTTGGTTGCTACACGTAGCACATCTTCTGACTTTTTATAATCATAGGCACCCCATTGGTCGAAATTTTTATTGAAAATAAGGGTGGCTTCACCGTTAGCAGCAGTTAAAACAAAAAAAGCGTATTTACCAGCTGGGAGTGCCTTACCCTCAACTGAAACATTACGGGAAACTTCAAAAGTTGTGGCTTCATTAGCACCAGCTCTCCAAATTTCCCCTGTTTTAGGTTCAACATCTTTGCCGATTACCCTTCCTTTTAGGGCAGGTGAACTATAATCGATGGTAACTACAGCGCCACTTTTCAGGGTTTCAGTAGCTTTTGCGGGCGGACTTGGCCTTTTGGATTTGTCATCTTGTGCAAAAAGGCTGGAACTTACCAGCAGTGAACCCAGCAGGGTCAGTGTGATCAATTTTTTCATGGTGTAGATTTGATTTATTAACAAAATAACCGGCTGAGTGTTTGGCCGGGCTTGATTAATTGCAAAATAAAGTTGAAAAAGTATTTTTTTCGTGGCTTTGGGATGAACGGCAACAGTTCAATCCCGTCAATATCCGGCCAATTGACCACCATATTTTTCCGGCGAGGTTACCAGCTAAAATATTTTTTCCAGCACAATGAATTCCAGGTCTCTGCGAGGATCGCCCAATGCCTGTCCCACAGGAAATGGTTGAATCTCACCGGTAGGTTGATAACCATGACGTTGGTACCAGGCAATTAATTCATTCCGGAGAGAGATAACCGTCATCTGGATTCCCTTTTTTCCCGAGAATTTGGCATATAGTTCGGCAGTCTGCATCAATTGTTTGCCGATACCCCTGTCTTGTAAATCAGGTTGAACGGTCAGCATACCCAAATAGAGCTTCTCATCTCTGTCTTCCAGGTATACACAGGCGTTGATGTCTTCATCTTTTCCTGAAACAACCATCATCACTGAGGAATCATTAGTGATTTGTTGAGTCATGTGTTCCGTGTGTGTCCGTATGCCATCTAAAAGATCTGCTTCGGTTGTCCATCCCTGTCTTGAACTTTCTCCCCTGTAGGCACTGTTCACCAATTTCACCAATGCATCCACATCCCGGAGTTCTCCAAATCGCATGTTCGGATAGGGGAAGGCAAAATCTTTTCTCATAATGTTGGTGCTGTGAT
>DAIMYK010000272.1:0-2986 GCA_036734525.1 Sediminibacterium sp.
AATTTTTATCTTCTAATCCAACCGATAAAAAAACATAATTGTGTACCTTTCCATTAAATGAACGTATGTACGATTACCGATCACTTTTTCTTCTGAACCCCGAAATTCACTTCCTCAATTTCGGTTCTTTCGGTGCTTGCCCGACACCCATTTTTGAAAACTATCTGTATTGGCAGCGACAACTTGAATGGGAGCCTGTGCAGTTGATAGCTTTTGATGGGATTGGTTACCTTTCAGAAAGCCGGGCTGCACTCGCCGGGTACTTAGATGTAGAGGATAAAGACGATCTGGTGTATGTAACCAATCCTTCGTTTGCTATCAATTTGATTGCTAAAAATTTTCCGCTGCAAGCGGGAGATGAAATCCTGACCACGGATATTGAGTATGGGGCCTGCGATCGCATCTGGCAAATGTATTGCAGGAAGTCCGGCGCCTTGTATAAAAGACAACACATACCATTGCCGGTAACTACGGCGGATGCATTTACCGATGCCTTTTTTTCCGGATTAACACCACGTACCAAAGCGATATTCATCAGTCACATTACAAGTGCAACCGGTTTAATTTTTCCGGTGGACAAAATCGTTGAGCGGGCAAGATCATTGGGATTGATTACCATTGTCGATGGCGCACATGCACCGGCACATGTTGAGGTGTCGATCAAAAAATTAGATCCGGATTTTTATACAGGTGCCTGTCACAAGTGGATGATGGCACCCAAGGGTTGTAGCTTTTTGTATGCCAAAAAAAGCCGGCAGGAAATGCTGCAGGAGCCGCTCGTTGTAAGTTGGGGGTATGAGGCAATTAAACCTTCCGGTTCCAAATTTCTGGATTATAACCAGATGATAGGTACCCGGGATTTCTCCGCTTTTCTAACAGTGCCGGCGTGCATAGAATTCATGCATCAGTACGAGTGGCCAAAAGTTGCGGAGTGTTGCCACGAACTTGTACTTGAATATGCACAGGCATTTCATGCATGTCTTGAAACTACCCCAATTAGTCCTTTGAACAAGGAATGGATCGGACAAATGGTGAGTGTTCCTATTCGGACAAATCAGCCGGAACAATTGCTACGGGTATTGTATCAGGACTATAAGATAGAAGTGCCGTTGATGCGCCAGGGAACAGATGTCTATCTGCGCTATTCGATTCAGGCCTTTAATACCAGGAAGAATTTGGATCATTTATTGGAAACCCTGAAAGAATTAAAAGAAAAGGGTCAACTGATTCAGTGAGTAAAGAAAAGCAAACAGGGAAGGAAATGCCGAATGACTATTTTCAGTTCCAGCAATTTAGGGTAGAGCAAGGAAGAGCAGCTATGAAGGTCTGCACCGATGCCTGCATTTTTGGTGCCTGGGTTGCAGAATTGCTTGATCAGCAAGAAGGAAGATTACTGGATATTGGAACAGGGACCGGATTACTGTCACTGATGACTGCACAGAAAAGTCAATGCAAGATTGATGCCGTAGACATCGATGAGGAAGCTGTTGAGCAGGCAAAGCTTAATTTTCTTTCTTCTCCCTGGTCAGATAGGCTGAGATGCATGCAGGCGGATGTGAGAACTTTTCATACTGATGAGCTATATGATGTGATCATATCCAATCCCCCATTTTACGAGCATGATCTCCGCTCTTCTGATTCCCGCAGGAATGATGCTCTCCACAGTGAAAGATTGAGTTTACAGGACTTAGTGCGAGTGATAAAGTTATTGTTGAAATCGGATGGTGTTTGGGGGGTGCTTCTACCCTATTCGAGGGTTGATTATTTTCTGGGGGAATGTATTGCTGAGGATTGGAAGGTTTTGCGACGGCTGGATATTTTTAATGAGGGAAAAGCAGAACCATTTCGCAGTTGCATCTGGTTAGGCTATGCCGGAGATCCTGCCAATACAGAAAGAATGACCATCCGGGAATCAGGTATTTATACATATGAATTCAGAAAACTATTAGGTAGTTATTACCTGGCTTTTCAAGCTTAAGCACCGTAGGCATACTCCTTCAGGTACTGAAAATCGGTGGTGAGTTGACCTTGACGCAGGATGGTGGCTCTGTTGATAGTGTCTGACCCTCCACCCAACAGATCACCAATGACATTTTTCATCAGTTGTTATCCAAAGTAGCGGCTGGCATAGCGGGGAAGTTCATTGGGTAGGTTTCCGACAGCCATCACATCGATACTATGGGGCAGATAAGGAATTGTTTTTTCACCAGAATATTGATCAACCCCATAGACAGGGTCATCAGTAGAAGCATCACCGAGATTACAGGGAACGCTGCCATTTTTATCGTCTGTGATGTCTGCGATGGTGAACATACGGAAATCCGGATGGCGAAGTGACTCCATGGAAAAAAGCCGGTGAATCTTTTCGTCCCAGTAGATCCCGTTCATCAATACATCTGCTGCGCGGGTATAGGGTTCAAAGAGGCATTCATATTCATCAGCATGATCGTGGAAGTGCTGGCGACGGTAGGTTCCATCGGTTTTATGGCGATAGAGGTCTGCTCCTTTCAGGTGCACATACACCGGATAGGAAAAAGATTGGTGCAGGAATTCATCTGGCTCAACTTCCTGGATATCCATCAGGTTCATGATTTCGAGGATCCCGTGAGCTACCCTTCCGCTTCCGGTAACAGCCACTTTCATGGGTGGAAGTTTGAGTCCGAAATACGTATGAATCAGTTCCCGGTAATCTTTGATAGCTGACACGCGTCCGAGTTGGAAAAGTTGGGTACGGTTGCCATAGGCCATGATGCCATTGTGGGCGCCGACGATGCCTGCGAAAAAGCCAAAGCCAATAAGGCGTTGACCATCCGGGTGAACCAGGCATTCATAATCAATGAGTGTAATTTTTTTCTCAACCATTGAGCGCATTAGTTCCCGGTTATAGGGTTGTTCTTTTTTGGTATGGGAAAAGAACAGATAGGTTTTGTTGGGAATCAATTGTTGTACAGGAATTTCCTTGATGCCGAGTAATATATCACATTGG
>DAIMYK010000273.1:0-2971 GCA_036734525.1 Sediminibacterium sp.
CCCCTACAGAACATAAAATGCGCTGTAAAATAGTCAAAAATGACGAAATCACTTGTTTTTTCCCTCATCAGTGCGCGTAATCCGTGGAATAGGGTCCCAAATCACAGCACCCCTGCTACATAACAAAAGCCATGCACCTTTTATCATGGCGAGGTGTGCGAGTACAAAAAAGGAAGGCCAAATTAACAATCTACTAACAAAGCCCGAGGTACCGAAATGCCAATGAACATAGACCCCGAGGTACAAAAGTACCTGTATAAAAAAAGACCAGGCATACAATGGATGAATAAAAATCAAACCACAATTTGAGAGGAAAATAAATAGCAGGCAATAAGGGGCAACCAGTGCCCGCAGCCATCTGTGACTGATCACCTCCCACCAAAAAGCAGGGGTCCAGTAGCGCTTCTTCTTTCCCATCAAACGCCAGGCAGATTTCACAGAACCGGCTGCCACTCGAACACGTCTGTTAAAAGCCATACCGACTTCTGTTATTTCCTGCTCAAAGCTGGATGCTCCGGGTGCATAAGCAATCTTATATCCCTGCTCCGTAACAGCCCATCCAATCTCCAGATCATCTGAAATACTATCTTCCGCCACAGGCGTGAATAAAGCAGTACGCACTGCATACAACTCACCCGCGGTACCTGTAACAGAATAAAAGTGACCTTCCCATTCTTTGATCCATGAGTCATAACGCCAATAAAGTGTCTCTCCCCCTTCAACATTACTTCCAGAATAAACACGTTTCTCCCCAGCAACTACCCCAATATTTTGATCATAACCTGCAGACATCAATCGTTGCAAGCTATCCAATGCCAGCATGGCATTGGCATCAGAAAAAACCACCCATTCAGTTTCAACTTCAGGAATGACCCGTTGAATGGCATGCAACTTACCCCTTCGTTGAGGTTGATGAAAAAGTTTTATTTTCTCGAATTGCTTTACTATCTCTGGGCTACCATCCGTTGATCCATCCGTTACGACCCAAATCTCTAACTTATCCAAAGGATATTGCAGAGCTAATGAGTTTTCCAGTTTAGCAGATAAGCATTGCTCTTCATTGTACGCTGCAATCAGTAATGTAACCGTTGGCCATTCACCCCTGGGTAGCTTCAAAACGGATGTAATTTTTTCCCTCATCTTTACCAACAAAGCCAATATCACAGGATACCCCAGATAGGTGTATCCTATGAGAAATATTGATATCCAAAGAAGATACTGTAAGAATACCATGGTCTATTCCTGACTTAGAAAGGCAAAATAGCACGAAACTCTCGAAGATTCATTGTATTTTCAATTCACATCCTCCAAACATGAAAGCAATCCTCTGTTCCGAATATGGCCTGCCGGATAAATTAACCCTGCAAGAAATCCAGGAGCCTACACCCGCAGACAATGAAGTGCTCATTGAAGTGGCTGCCTGTGGCGTTAATTTTCCAGACCTCTTGTTGATTCAACGGCTGTATCAGTTTCAACCGCCTCTTCCCTTTTCACCCGGGGGCGAAGTAGCAGGAACAGTTATCGCAACCGGTTCGAAAGTCACACAATTCAAATCAGGTGACCGTGTGCTTGCCATCACAGGATGGGGAGGCTTTGCGGAAAAAGTATGTGTTCACCAACACCAGGTTTTACTTCTGCCTACAGCCATCGATTTCGTTACTGCGGCTGCCTCTGCCTATCAATATGGAACATCTTACTATGCATTGAAAAATCTGGCACAACTGCAACCCGGCGAAACATTGTTAGTTCTGGGGGCAGGCAGTGGAGTCGGACTCGCCGCTGTTGAATTGGGCAAGATCATGGGGGCAACAGTTATCGCCGCTGCCAGTAATGAAGCAAAACTGGCAGCCTGTAAAGAAAAGGGCGCTCAACACACCATTCTCACCCATGAACCACTCAAAACTTCTCAACTGGCTGCTGTCATTCCGGGAGGAAAAGTGGCTGTTGTATTCGATCCCGTCGGTGGTCAGCTGGCAGGTGCTGCTATGCGGCTGCTCCAATGGAAAGGCAGATACCTGGTTGTTGGTTTCGCCGCAGGTGAAATTCCCAATATGCCCCTGAACCTGCCACTGCTCAAAGGTTTTTCTGTTCACGGAGTTTTTTGGGGAAGTTTTTTGCAACAAGAACCGGCTGCCCATCGCGAGAACATGCAACAACTTTTTGACTGGCTGAAAAATGGCGATCTACATCCATTGATTCACGATAAATATGCTCTGGAAGATGCGCCCATTGCACTGCAGGACTTACAAAAAAGATCGGTCATTGGGAAAGCCATCATTGACTTGAGCCGGCCTCCAAGACCGAAGGAAAAGACAAGATCACAAGAGGTTCCCTCCCCATCTCCCGGCGATAACAACACAATCACTTCCCTCAAAAGCCTACAAGATATTCAAGCCCTATTGGGCAAGCAACTAGGACCGGGTGAATGGTTTACTGTTACTGCAGACATGATCCGTTCATTCGCCGAACTCACAGGCGATAATCAATGGATACATGTAGATATGGAACGAGCTGCCAAAGAATTACCCGGAGGCAAAATCATAGCCCATGGCTTTTTTACACTCTCACTCATTACCCGCATGCTGTACCAACTGATTGACATTTCCTCTATTGGTAAAATGTTCAATTATGGCAGCAATAAAGTGCGTTATATCACACCTGTGCAGGCAGGCAGCCGCATTCGCCTCACAGCAACTTTAAGTCATACAGAACCCGGCAAACAGGGCGGAACACTCCTTTTCATTCAATGCTCTATGGAAGTGGAGAATGCCGAAAAACCTGCTTGTGTGGCTGAACTCGTAAGTCTTATTTTTGCATAATATTTCTGCTATATGAATTCATTCGCCCGTTCCCAGTTGCTGAGATTTTTATTATTAGATGTTCATCATCTACCCGATTTATTCCGGTATCAGCGCTATGCCCACCTCGATGAAGAGCAGGCATGGATGATGGTTGAGTCAGCCGGTCTATT
>DAIMYK010000274.1:0-2963 GCA_036734525.1 Sediminibacterium sp.
GGGTTTGGCTTCCAGTAGCCATTGATTCCTGTGGAATATATCAAATATATCCCGGGCAGAATGCCCCGTTGCCATGATAACTGCATTAGCCTGCCATATTTCTCCTGATCGGGTAATCACTTCCTGTATTTTTCCATTTCTCACAAAGAAGTCTGTCACTCTTTGACCAAAATGGAATTCCCCCCCGGCATCCAGGATCTGCTGACGCATAGCAGATATGATACGGGGAAGTAAATTGGTACCAATATGGGGGTGAGCCTGGTATAAGATAGCATCCGGTGCACCTAATTGATGAAAGATTTGCAGGATGCGATGCACATTTCCTCTTTTGCTGCTTCGGGTATAGAGTTTGCCGTCACTATAAGTACCTGCCCCGCCCTCACCAAAACAATAGTTGCTATCAGAATCGACGGTGCCTGTTCTGTTCAATGCCGCCAGGTCTCTTCTTCTGGATTGCACATCTTTGCCTCTTTCTAATATGATGGGACGAATACCCTTTTCAATCAATTGCAAAGCAGCGAAGAGGCCGGCGGGTCCGCTACCCACGATGATAACGGAAGGAGCTCCCGATGAAATCGTGTCCCACCGGATGGGTTCATAAGGATAAGGTGGCAGGGGTTCGGAAATAAAAACATCTAACTGGGAATGGACATGCAGCTGGCGGGGATTTCTCGCGTCTATCGATTCTTTGCGCTTGAAAAATCCGCTAATACTGTCTGCGGGAACAGACAACTCGTTGGCGAGGTGTTCCAGTAAAAGGGTATCGTTGAATGCAACGGAAGGCGGCAGTTGAAGCCGGATGTTTTTTATCATGTTGGTGAGGTTGCTATCCTACAAACAATCAAATGGCACTATACTTATCAGAAGGGAAGATCGTCTAATTGTTCTGAAGGACTTGCAGGTGGCATGTCGTTATAATTCACTTCTTCAGAGCGATTGGCGGCAGCGTTCATTTTAAGGGTTTCCATTTTCCAGGCATCGAGGTTGGTGATATAACCTTCTCTTCCATCACGGCTCCAGTGGCTGCCCTTGATATTAAAGAAAACTTTTACTTCATCACCCAGGTTGAAACGATCGGGAAGGTTGGTTTTATCCTGTACGCACTGGAACTTGATGTAATTGGTAATGGTTCTGCCGTTGATATCTTCAGATTTCTCTACCACAAATTCTCTGGTTTTAAATGTTTCGGAACGCTGCACGGTATCCATTTTGGCCACCAGTTTGCCTGTTAATTCGTAAGACATAATTCGATGTTTGAACAGCAAAATTACTCTTTTTTTACCCAACAGTCCTAGTAAAAATACCTATTCGGCGCATGAAGCGCTGTTCTACCTTACAGCCCATTATGTTCCTGTCAAAATATAGGTTAACGGCTTGTATTTGTTGTTGGGTATTCGGATGCCATGCCCCTCCGTCTTCGCTGTTGACCATCTACCGGATACAGCCGATAAAAGACAGTTCCGATCATACCTACCGAAGGCTTACCCTGGACTTCCGGCAGGAATGGGAGCAGTTGGACAGAATCGTTGCCTATTCCCCGGTCAAATGTTGGCAGACAGCACAGTCTACTATACCGATTCTATCTAATTGGGTGGCAGATGCGATGTATTATTCTTCCGAAAAGTTGGTGGGTAGGGTACCCGATTTGGTGCTGGTTCCGGTAGGTCGGGAATAGCTGCATTTACCCCGCGGGAACATATCATTTAGGGATCTGTATCGGCTATTTCCGGGGCATTATCGGTGGGAGTTGAGGCAGCTCACCCTACATGCAGTCGAACAATTATTTGATAGCACATTTCCCACCATATCCTGGGGAATTTCATCAGGAACCAAGATCACCAGAAACCCAGGTCAGCAGATCAAAATTAGTTGTCGTGGAGTAGAAATAGATTCCGCTTCCAGGATAGAAGTTATGATGCTCAGAGATATGTGGGAAGATAAAGACCCCTTTTCTTTTTTATTGGAACATCCGCTCATACTGCAAGGAAATAATTTGCATGATTTCATTATTTCCTATTGTAAGTCATTCACGATAGCAGGAATACCGTTACGTATTTCTACTGAAAAAAGAATACATATATATGATTGATCGAAGAACTTTTATTGCAAAAAATTTTTTCTCATTATCCGGATTTTTACTTTCGCCATCTGTGCATGATTTTTTTAGCTTACCGGGTCAGAACAAGAGATTGGTGATTGTATACAATGAGGGATTTCATTTGAAGATGCATGAATATCTTGATAGTCGAAAAGCAGAAGAAATAATTGCATCGCAAGTGTCAAAGTTGAAGTTGTTGCGTCGGATTCAGGAGGAAGGATTTCCGGTGCTTTTGATTGATGGGGGAAACCTGATTTGTCCAATCACCTCTAATACCTATCCGAAAATTGATTCGCAACTTATTGCAGCTACTTGGATGCATTATGATGCTGCCATTCCGGGTGAATCTGAATTGTCTTCCGGCACAGATGTTTGGAAAAAAATGGCCGGAGAACAAAATTTTCATTGGCTCGCATGTAATTATGCAGTGACTGACACCCCGCTGGAAAAGCTTGTGAAACCCTTTATGGTAAAGGATTTGGGAGGAATGCGTATCGGAATTACCGGCATTGGAATACAACCGCGTGAAGGAGTACGGGCCAATGGATGGGAAGCAGTTGATTTTCTTCCCCCTGTGATTGCACTGAACAGAACGGCAGCTGTTTTAAAAGAAAGAGGGTGCGATTGGGTGATTTGTTTCAACCATGGGGGCATTCAATGTAACAAAGCAAATTCCATGGACGCTTTGCTCGCAAAGGAGAGCGAGCAGGTAGATTTGATTGTTGGGTGGCATACCCGATTTACAGCTTCAGGGATACGCCTATATACGAATAAATCGGGAAAAAAAACAGCAGTTTTCCAAATAACTGAGCAAGAAAATTTTTTAGCAAGAATCGACCTTTTTCTACCAGTAAAGGGGGGGAAT
>DAIMYK010000275.1:0-2959 GCA_036734525.1 Sediminibacterium sp.
GATGCCCGCTCATGAACATACCAGTCACTTCTTTTTCAAAATCCAGTAATTCGGGCCGGGTCCAGGGTGCTGTGGGGGTAATTTTCGGGGTAGGAACATTCTCAAAAGAATCAAGTGAACCAAACAAGGTATGGCTGGAGCCGGTAGATGCCTGCCATTTGGCCTGTCCGTATTGAATCAGCTTTTCTAGTCCTGATAATTTTTCGCCATCAGGTACAGTAAAATATTGGGCTCTGTGCAGTTGGGGGAAGCAGTCCAGCGCACCCGAATAGGCAAGACTCTCCAGTGATTTTCTGTTTACCTGCTTCACCACCCTTTCCATGAAATGGAAGATATCTGTGTAGGGGCCATTCTGAATTCTGTCTTGAATGATGTGGTCAACTGCTGCATCGCCCACACCTTTCAAACCACCCAGACCAAAACGAATCTCTCCTTTTTTGTTCACAGCAAACCCTTTCAATGATTCGTTCACATCGGGTCCCAATACTTTTATGCCCATGCGTTTACACTCTTCCATGAAGAATGTAATGTTCTCAATGCTCTTGGCATTGTTCAATACAGCAGCCATGAACTCTCCGGGATAATGAGCTTTCAGATAAGCAGTTTGATAGGAGACTACGGTATAGGAAGTGGAGTGTGATTTATTAAAAGCGTACTCCGCGAACGACTCCCAGTCTGACCAGATCTTTTCCAGTTTTTCCTTGGGATGATTTCTTTCCAGTGCCCCCTGCATAAATGCCTCTTTCAATTGGTCCAGGGTTTTGCGGTCTTTCTTACCCATTGCTTTCCGAAGTCCGTCTGCCTTGCCTTTGCTGAATCCGGCTATCTTTTGGGAAAGCAACATTACCTGTTCCTGATAAATGGTGATACCATAGGTCTCCTGGAGGTATTCCTCCATCTCAGGCAGGTCGTAAGAAATGGTAACACGGCCATGCTTTCTCTTCACATATTCAGGGATGTATTGCATGGGCCCCGGTCTGTTCAGGGCGTTCAGGGCAATCAGGTCTTCTATTGCCGTGGGTGTGATATCACGGAAAATGGAGAATAAATGCGGGGCTTCAAACTGAAACACTGCAATTGTATTGCCTTTTTGGAAAAGTTGATAAGTAAGTTCATCATCGAGGGGAATCTGATCGATATCGATATCAACTCCATGATTCTGTCGAATCATTTCGAGGGCATTCTTGATGATGGAAAGTGTTTTCAAACCGAGAAAGTCCATCTTCAAGACACCTGCTTCTTCAATCAGTTTTCCTTCTATTTGGGTAACCAGTAGTTTCGAATCCTTGGATGTTGCTACGGGAATAAGAGTAGTAAGATCTGAGGGTGCAATGATGATACCTGCCGCATGTATGCCTGTATTTCTTACTGTTCCTTCCAGTCTTTCTGCTTCCTTCAATACTTTCGCTCTGATGTCATCACCTTTATAAATTTCCCGCAATTTTCGGATGTTCTCCATATCGTCGGGGGTGTAGCTCTCTTTTTCTTCCAGAGATTTTTCTCCGTCTTTTTTCAACAGGGGGGCATGTAATACTCTTCTAAGTTCAGTGCCTGGCTTATCCGGAACCAGCTTTGCCAGAAGGTTACTGTCAGCCAATGGCATATCAATTACACGCGCGACATCTTTGATGCTGCTTTTGGCAGCCATTGTGCCATAGGTAACGATTTGGGCTACCTGATTTTTTCCGTATTTATCTACTACATAATCGATGACTCTTTGTCTGCCTTCATCGTCGAAGTCCGTATCAATATCGGGCATGCTCTTTCGCTCAGGATTGAGAAATCTTTCGAAAAGAAGATCGTACTTGATCGGATCGATATTGGTGATTCCTATACAATAGGCTACTAAACTTCCCGCTGCCGAACCACGGCCGGGACCCACAAAAACGCCCATATCTCTTCCTGCCCGAATAAAATCACTTACGATGAGGAAATATCCTGCAAAGCCCATTGTTCTGATAGTGAACAGTTCAAAGTCAATTCTTTCTCGTATCTGCGGTGTTATCTCTGTATATCTTTTGCGGGCTCCCTCTTCGGTCAGGTGTTTGAGGTACTCGAATTGATTGAGGTTCGCATCATCATGGATCTGGAATTCCTTTGGTAATGGGAAAGCAGGTAATAGAATATCCTTTTTGAGATTTAGTACATCAATTTTGTCTACAATCGCATTGGTATTGTCAAGAGCTTCCGGTATGTCACTGAACAGATCGCTCATTTCCCGGGTGGACTTAAAATAGAATTGGTTGTTCGGGAATTTGAAGCGACGGTTGCGTACCTGTACATCATCATTCACAAAATCGTCAATTCCGGGGGTGGATTGTTTCTCTCCGGTAATCAGGCAGAGAAGAATATCAAGGGCATAGGCATCTTCCAGATCTACGAAGTGACTGTCATTCGTGGCAATGACCGGTACATTGTATTTTTTTGAGAAGCGCAACAGGGTTTGATTGATGGATTCCTGTTCCTCCATTTGATGCCTTTGTAATTCGATGTAATAATCATCCCCGAATACGTCCAGCCACCATTTGAATTCTTTTTCAGCTGCCTCTTCCCCCTGATGTAAGATGGCCTGCGGTACATGTGCACCGATACAACAGGTAGTAGCGATGAGGCCACTGTGGTACCGCAATATCAGCTCCTTGTCAATGCGTGGATATTTACTGTACATTCCTTCCATATAACCCAGGGAGGTAAGTTGTATCAGGTTCTGATATCCTTCTGCATTTTTCGCCAGCAGCACCTGGTGGTAACGCTCATCTTTTACTTCTTTGGTAAATGTTTTGATATGTCGGTCTTTTACAACATAGAATTCACAACCTACAACCGGCTTCACTCTTGGGGTGAGAATAGGCTTGCCGTTCTCATCTGTTCCGGTTTGAATGGTATCGTTCCAGGCCTGTTTGACAAATTCGAAAGCTCCGAACATATTGCCATGATCGGTAATGGCCATTGCGGGCAT
>DAIMYK010000276.1:0-2945 GCA_036734525.1 Sediminibacterium sp.
GCTATGGCATTCAATAATTTACAAGGGTTTCAGCCTAATAAATGTCCATTAAGCCACAGATTTGAAATGCTGATAGGGCAACAAAGGCAAATTCAAAGCAGATGGATACTTACGGCTAAAATAGATTGTGTAAACACCGCCTGGTAGCGTTTTGCTTTGTGGCTTGGTAAGTCCACATGGCTCCGCAGTAAACGGTACAAATCCCTTATCCGGGCAGATGGTTTCCGGACTTTGTGTAGTAATCTGAAGCACAAGCTTATGCCCCGGCTTCACAGCATACTGACGGGTAGCGAGTGAAATATCAAAACGATTTACCTGATTAGGTATTAGATAAATATCTTTATCGAGTTTTGGCCATGGCCAGATATAACTACCCTTTTTATCTTTCCACGTTCTTGAAATGTCTAATTCACTTTGGCTGCCAAGAACCGCACCAAAATTTATTCTTATTGAATCACCAGTCGGAGAAACATCGTACAAACTTGCTATTAATTCAAGATTAGTATTAGAAGAACTGGCATACAGCGTAACACTCATGGGGCCAGCGAGTGTGATGCCATCTCTAAAATCGTATGTACTGAATGTGAGCTTACCGTTTTTTTGAGAGGGTCTTGTCCAGTTAATGATCTCTGTTCCACCTGTAGAAGATTTAGTTGGTGAAAGATTTTTATTTGGGTTTAGATAGAAAACGCTGTATTCACTTACCAAGGGATATCTATCGGTATTGACCCATCGCTCTGAACCTATTTCATAAATATGCAACGGATTTTTTGTTGTTTCCATTCCTGTTTTTAATCCTTTTATCCATGTGTCATACCATTGAACGAATATCAAAGGCTCCAAACCTTGGCCGTGGGCCCAGTCTCCCATTATTAATTGGTATTTTGCTGAAACGGGATTGTTCTTTGGCATAGGTTTATATACTGGTACATTGTTCACAGCATTTTGAAAAGCTGCATAAGCTTGAACAGCACCCGTCTCATTGATATCTTTCCATCCTCCCCACAATAAAACAGGAATATTATTTTCAACAATATTTTTCGCCCAGTGAAGCGGCAATCTGTCCTGCCAGTATTCGTCATATGCTTCTTTACCGCCTGCCAATAAACCTTCGTAAAAGCTTGACCAATATGAATTGATCGATGGATAATCACCCATAATGAATTTTGCGTTTGGCACATAAGCGGCCAATGCTCCATTGGGTAGCCCGTTGGTTGACCAGACCTGGCGGAACTGCATATCTAATCCGATACAAGCGGAGATGACCGCTTTGATGGGAGAACTTTTATCTGTTACTGCTGCTGTTGCCAGCGCAACGGCTCCAGGATAAGAACATCCAAATAAACCCACACTCCCGTTAGATCCTTTTAATTGTTGTCCTGCCCAATAAGCCACAGCCTTACCATCCAATCCATCCCTTGAGTTGAACTGTTGTACCTCACCACCACTACCTCCGGTACCTCTTGGGCGTATGATCATAAATATGTACCCATGCTTATTGAAATAAGCAATGTGGGCAGCCGGAGCGTTTCGCTCTGGGTAGGGCGTCATCTCAACAATTACCGGAAATTTCTGATTTGAAATTTCCCCATTGTCCAAAGTCGGGTAGTAAACCATTCCTTTTAGCTCCACCGCATCGTCCATTTTTATTGCAATATCTATAGGCTTTGAAGAACCGAAATGAGCATCCGTTGGAACATAGAAACCAGTTCCGTCATTTGCACTTGTTTGTGCTAAACCTTTGTTGATGACAGAGAACAGTAAAACGCAAATAATAGATGGAATGAATATTTTAAACATGACTTTTCTGGTTTAGGCGTTTATCGTTTCGTGTTCCTTTCAGAGTGTATTAAGATGTGTTTAAAAATGGAAGGTTATCTTGTTTGCGGAGTAGCGTATCGATCTCCTGTAATTTTAAAGTTGTTGATAAATGCATTGATTTGACTCAGCTCTTCAAGTGTGAGTTCAATGGATGCACTCCAAAGATTTTCCTGCAAATGCGCAAGTTTGGTAGTGCCGGGAATTGGAACCACCCATGGTTTCAATGAAAGTAACCATGCCAGTGAAACCTGAGCGGGAGTGAGTCCGCGTTGGTTGCCAAAATCTGTTAAGAACTCAATTATTCCCCAGTTGGCTTTGATCGCAGCTTCCTGATAGCGTGGTAAGCCCGGACGATTATCGTTGCTCGGATTGTATTTAGTTCGTTCATTGATAAAGCCTGTAAGCAACGCCCTGCTCAATGGACTATACGGTACAAAGCCAATCCCGAGTTCCTCACACACGGAGAATATTTCACTGAGCGGGTCCCTAGTCATCAACGACAGTTCAGTCTGCAAGGCCGTGAGCTGTTGCACAGCATGTGCCTTGCGAATGTTTTCTGTACCTGCTTCACTTAAACCAAAGTGTAACACTTTCCCTTCTTTAATTAAATCTTTAACCGTACCGGCTACGTCTTCGATGGGAACAGCAGGATCAACCCGATGTTGATACAATAAGTCAATATGATCAGTCTGTAATCTCTTTAGCGAAGCTTCCACCACTTCCCGTATATGTTGCGGCTTGCTGTTAAATGCTCCTTGAATAAATTTTCCTTTCCGAATTTCAAATCCAAATTTGCTTCATAGAATAACATTTTTTCTAAACGGCTTGATGGCCTCACCCACCAGCACTTCATTGGTATGAGGGCCGTAGGCTTCTGCGGTGTCAAAAAAATTCACACCCATATCATACGCTTTCCGGATCACAGCAATAGAATTGTTTCGGTCAGGAACAAAACTGCGGTTCCAACTCATCCCCATACAACCCAGTCCCATTCCGTGGTTGATTCGTAAGGAGTGTTTGCCTGTGCCAAGCGTTCGGTCTTTTCATTTCGCGGTCGTTTGTGCAGCATGTATTTGTGACGAGGCACTGGCAGGTTTTATACTAATCATGGTGGTAGCCAATAC
>DAIMYK010000277.1:0-2900 GCA_036734525.1 Sediminibacterium sp.
CCTTATGCGCTGGTTAGGAAACAAAGAAAGTAGCAACGTAGAAGACAGAAGAGGAGGAGGCGGAGGAGGCATGGCTGTAGGTGGTGGGATCGGCGGTCTCGTTATTCTGGTGATTTATTTGCTGATGGGTGGAGACCCTGCACAGGTAGCCAACCAGTTACAACAAGGTGCCCCTGCTTCCACTCAAAGACAATCCAGCCCGGAAGAAGAGCGACTGGCAAAATTTACTACCGTTGTCTTGGGTCTGACAGAGGAGGTATGGGATTCGATTTACCGCGCTGATAACAGTTCTTACGAACAACCAAAACTGGTGATGTTTTCCGGACAAACACAATCAGGTTGTGGTGCTGCCAGTGCCGCTATAGGCCCTTTTTATTGTCCCGCGGAAAGAAAGGTTTACATTGATCTGTCTTTTTTCAATGACCTGACCCATCAGTTCAAGGCTCCCGGCGAATTTGCCATGGCTTATGTGATAGCGCATGAAGTGGGTCATCATATACAAACACTCAATGGCACTTCGCAGAAAGTACACAGCGCCCGCAGAAGACTTAGTGAAAAAGAGTACAATAAACTTTCGGTAAAACTGGAGTTGCAGGCAGACTTCCTGGCAGGTGTATGGGCTTATCACGCCAATAAATTGCGCAACATTCTTGAACCCGGTGATCTGGAATCTGCACTTGCCGCGGCCAATGCCATTGGTGATGACCGCCTGCAACAACAAAGTAAGGGATATGTGGTTCCGGATGCCTTCACACATGGCAGTTCCGAACAACGCATGTACTGGTTCAAAAAAGGATTTACCACCGGTGATCTCAGCCAGGGCAACACATTTGCCGGCATCGAAGAATAAATCGAGCGGCACAGTTAACTCCGGAAAGCTGTTGCTGTTGGCTATTCAATCACATACCAGGCATATCCACCTGCGGGTAAGCTAAATGTAAAGGGTACCGTGTAATCTCTTCTTAGCTTATATCCTCTTCCGGCATTTTCTTCTTTTCTGATATTGACCACGGTAGTTTTTCCGGTATAGTACAATGGAAGAGAAATGGTTCTGGTGATAGGCTGATTGGTGGGATTGAATAACATCATCAAACCCTTTTGAGGCAATGCAGGGTCAACATGCAGCCAGCCATCCCAGTCTCGACCATCGGCTCTTCTCAACTGAATGATATCTGCATTCAAAATCGATCGATACTTTTTGTACCAGGAAATTACTGCGGCTACCATGCGACGTGTAGAATCGGTATCATATAAGCGCGGCCCCCGGTAACAAGCTTGCACTCCTGCACCATAATATTGCATCATCAGTTGACGATAGACAGACAGGTGCTCCTCCAATGGTTCCAATACCGCCTCGGGCCCGCCGCCCTGGTAGCGCGTCAGAGGAACAAACCCCCAGCCCATAGAGGGAGTCTTTTCAATGGTTCCGTCGTGTATGTTCTGGCGATTCAAAATAATTTGTTGCTCTCGCGGCAAAGAAAAATTTACTTCTCTGTAGCCAATGGCGATTTTGTGTGTGCCATCCAGAAAATACCAATCCGGTGCATTGATATATACTCCTCTCTCATTGAGCCATCGATACAGCTCTTTCTGAATCTCCATCTGCTTCCATTGCGAATCAAACCAATTTGTATGTCCGGGATGTTGCCAAGAGGCACAGCGGTCACCGGGATAAGGACCATCATTTTCCCAAATGTCAAATCCGGTTTGCGCAAAGAAATACTTGATCTTATCCCGATAGGCAAGTCCCCATTTACTTCCGAAGCAGGGTGCATTTCCAAAAAAGGCACCACCGGGCTTTCCTGTAGCAGAGTCGATCACGTCGTCTGCATCACTGATGCGCCGGCTGCTGAACAAAGAATAACCACCCAATAGAATTTTTCTTTGGTGGGCGTACGCTGCTAATTTTTTCCACCGCAAAATATTCTGAGCAGAAGTATCTTCCATATTCAGGTGGCTTCCAAAACTCAGTATGACCGCTTCATATCCGGTTGCCACACATTGGTCAATGGCACTGATCACTTCTTCATCCCGCTGACTAATGAGGTGCATGAAAATAGGATTGCGCATTACCCAGGGCGCAATCTTCCGGTACATTTTTCTGATCATCAGTCCGCGTCGCTGCCTGTCATAAGTATCCATGAGCAGTTCCCAGCTGTGTACTGATTCAAAGTGATCACCTTGCTTCAATTCGATGCCGGGTGCATGCTCAGGATACACTTCCAATAAACAAGGGGTCTGAAAATTATAGTTGACCTGTGAGGTGTAGGAAGGATCAGTTTTCCAGTGGGTAGTCTGGTCGCTGATATCATAACGCATGGCATTGTTGAAGGCATAGTTGGTTTCTATATAAAGTCCGTGCTGCTTCTTCATCTCCTCCGGCCTTCCTACTACAGCGCTTTCCTCTTCAACCAAACCCAATACTTCATGTACCACGCGGTTCAAGATTAATTTCTTTTCTCCCTTATATTCTATCGTCACCCATTTTTCCAACAAAGGCATTCCCTGATAGATATTATAATGAACTGTTACCTCTAAGGCTTTCAAGTCAGGTATGCGGGAAGAAAACTTCAACTGGACTTCTTTTCCCTCCGGCACAGGATAAGAGCTGCGACTTTGGATGCGAGAACGTATCGGGCCGATGCTCCAATTTGTAAAATGGAAATCGCTGTCTGAACCTGTAATCCTTCTGCTAACAGATTCATTCCAATATGCTTTCTCTTGTTGTCCCTTAACACCTCCCACCTGGTACATGGTTCCATCAATGATCAATCGGGCTTCCGGCTCTGCACTTCTGATGAGCTGCTGCCCGGTGGTGAGGTTCAGAAAATCTATGCAGGGTAAGTTTGGTTGGAGCTAAAAAGACCGACGCAACAAACCGTTAGCGACAACCAGTTGAC
>DAIMYK010000278.1:0-2873 GCA_036734525.1 Sediminibacterium sp.
TTTCGCAATTCCCCGGTGGCAGAAACATCAGTATCAAGCTGACGCCCCTGAAGAATACGACTGTTTATTTGGGCAGCTACTATGGCACCCAAATGGCTCTTTTTGATTCCGCAAAATTGAATGATAAAAGCGAGGGCGTTTTTTCAGGACCTACAAAACTGACAGGAGGCATCTACTTCGTCGTGACAAATCTGGGTGGATACCAGATTCAATTCGATTTGCTGGTAGATGATATTCAGAATTTTCGGATTGAAGGTGATACATCCAATAGTTTAAGTGTCAAAGCCAAGATAACTGGTTCTGAAGAGAACAAACTGTATGAGGATTACAAGAAATTCTCAGCCGCACAGGAGAAGAAAATGCAGGCGCTTGAAAAAGAATTCAACGAAAAGAAAGAGAAAACATTAAAAGATACGACCAATCTACGGGAAGCTTATACCAAAACTACCGATAGAATGGATGCATACAGGGACAGCATCATCGATAAATATTCAGGTACCTTGCTCGCGGCCCTGTTTAGCTGTAACAAAAGACCCAAGGTGCCGGAAATACCGGTTGTCAAAGGAAAACCCGATTCTACTTACCCATACTTCTATGTGAAGGGACACTATTGGGATGATGTTGATTTTTCCGATGACAGACTCCTGCACACACCCTTTTTTGAACCTAAACTCGACGAGTATTTTAAATATTATATCTCCATCGAAGCAGATTCTATTATCAAGGAAGTCAACTATATCTTGTTGTCCGCCCGTCCGGGAAAAGAGATGTTCCCTTACCTGATGAATAAATTCACCAAACAGTACATGAATCCGCAGTACATGGGTCAGGACAAGGTTTTCGTGTTTTTGTTTGAGAATTTCTATAACAAAGGCGACTCAACGCTGCTGGATCCTTCCAATAAAAAAATTGTATTCGAAAGAGCTTATAACCTGATTGCCAATCAGATTGGATTACCTGCCTATAACATGGATTTCCCCGATAGTTCCGGCAAGGTCACACCTTTGTACAGCGTGAATGCGCCATTCACAGTGATTGCTTTTTGGGATCCTTCCTGTGGTCATTGTAAAACTGAAATTCCCCGCCTCGATTCAATGTACCGGGCTAAGTGGAAAGCATTGGGTGTTGCCATTTATGCAGTCAACATCAATGAGCCGGAATTTGCTGCCTGGAAAAGATTTATCAAGGACAATAAGCTGACCGGTTGGTTCCATACCCATGAAAGTAAAGAAGCAAGACTCAAGGTTGAAAAGGCCGGCCAGATGAACTTCCGACAGGCTTACGACATTTATAAGACACCAACCTTCTATCTGCTCGACAGAGATAAACGAATCATCGGAAAACAGCTCAGTATGGAGCAATTCGATGAGATCATGAAGATCAAGTTAAAAGAGAAAGATAAGAAGTAGGCAGGCCTGTCAAATGATTTGTTGCACCACATCCCGAATTACCTTGGGCTTTCCGAGGGTGTAATAGTGCAGTACGGGAACCCCGAATTTTTTTAGTTCCCTGCTTTGTTGCACCAGCCATTCAGTACCTACCTTTTCACATTCTTCATCGGTTTTACAACGGTGAATCGCATTCGATAAATCAGTGGGAATATCAACATGAAAAATGCGGGGAAGCACTGATAATTGCTTTTTATTGGTAATGGGTTTTAATCCGGGAATGATCGGCACTTGAATGTCGATGTCCCGACAGGCTTTCACAAAGGCGAAGAACTTTTCATTGTCGAAGAACATCTGTGTCATAATGTATTCAGCACCTGCATCTACTTTTTGCTTCAGTCTTTGCAAATCTATTTCCAGATTGGGTGCCTCAAAATGTTTTTCCGGGTAGCCGGCAACACCTGCACAAAAACTGGTTTTCCCACCATTCTTGATGTCTTCATCCAGGTAGATGCCATTGTTCATCCGGTTCACCTGCTCGAGCAGGTCGATTGCATAGTGGTTGCCATCGCGCTCGGGTTCAAAAAAAGTCTCATTCTTGGCAGCATCGCCTCTCAGCACAAGTACATTGTCAATGCCGAGAAAATCAAGGTCAATCAGGGCATCTTCTGTCTCTCGGCGCGTAAATCCTCCGCAGATGATATGAGGCACCGCATCTACCTGATAATGGTTCATGATAGCAGCACAAATACCTACCGTACCCGGTCTCTTTCTCACTTCTACTTTTTCGAAAGTGCCATCTGCTTTTTTCTTGAACATGGTCTCACTCCGGTGATAGGTAACATTGATCCAGGAGGGCCTGAATTCCATCAAGGGGTCAAGATGATCATACAGGGAATGAATACTCTTTCCTTTTAGAGGTGGCAATACTTCGAAGGATATCAGGGTTTCCTTTGCTGCCGCTATATGTTCCGTAATTTTCATGTCTCGTTCATTTCATCCGGGTAACTATCATTTAAGTGGCCCGAAAGTGCCGCAATATACACCAAGTTCAAGTATCAATATTAACAGGAATGCAGCTACAGAGTTCACTTCCGTGCCATGTTTATTGCTATTTTTGTCTCAAACCATTCATTTGCAACCGCGCATCCATACCTACGGCCTCGTAAAAAGCTATAAAGGCAGAACCGTTGTTAACCAGGTTTCCGTTGAAGTGAAACAGGGTGAAATCGTGGGCCTGCTAGGTCCTAATGGAGCAGGAAAGACAACTACTTTTTATATGGTTGTAGGCCTCATCAAACCCGATGCCGGTTCTGTGATGCTCGACCAGGAAGATATCACACGCTACCCGATGTATAAAAGAGCACAGTTGGGTATTGGCTACTTACCTCAGGAAGCCAGCGTATTCAGAAAGCTTTCCGTAGAAGATAATATTCTGGCCATTCTTGAACTGACCAATCTGACCAAGAAGTAACGGATGTTGAA
>DAIMYK010000279.1:0-2869 GCA_036734525.1 Sediminibacterium sp.
GATTGCGTATGCGGTGCTATGTGTTGCATGCTGACGTCCATCGAATCACTCAGTAATTATGTAGCTTTTCATTTGCAGGCATGGCCGGTACGGAATAACCCGGAAGTTGGTCCACTCAAGCGCAGCAGTTTGCGTGAAATGCACCAACCCTGGCGATTGGCTTCTGTGAATGCCAATTATCGCTACCCCTCCGGCAGAGCCATTCCGTTAACTGCAGCATATGGTTACGGACTTCGTTATGCGGAAGATGGTGAGGGAAGAAAAACTGTTGGTCACAGCGGCGGGTTGCCGGGTTTTGGCAGCAACTGGGTCATGTTACCGGAATATGGTATCGGATTGATGTTCTTTGGGAATGTGACCTATGCCCCTACCAGTCTTGCCAACGTAGCAGTGATGGACACCTTGTTGCGTTTATCGGGATTACAACCTATGACCTTGCCACCTTCGAAAGTGTTGACGGAGAGAAGAGATGCCCTGGTTCGCCTTTTACCGGAGTGGGACGGTGCTGCCAATACCGGCTTCTTCGCAGAGAATTTTTTCGATGATTATTACATGAGCAAACTTCGCGAAGAAGCAAGAGCCATTTATACAGCAGCAGGTCGTATACTCGAAGTCGGCGAGGTGGTTCCGGAAAATCAGCTGCGGGGTTACTTCATACAAAAGGGTGAAAAGGGAAACATCCGCATCAGCTTTACCTTAACACCCGAAACGCCTGCACGCATACAGGAATATCATATCACGCTTGAAAAGAACTAAATATTGGTGGTCTTGTATTCAGGTTCTTTCAGGTAGAGCAGGATCAGCGTGAGCATCTTGAATAAAATGATGCGGTTCGCACTATCAAGTCCGTTCCATGTATTGCTTTGCCACATGGCGAACCATTCGCCGCCAATCACTTCAAAGCCGGTGAACCAAAGTAAGATGCCCAATCCGAGACCCATGACTGCCCGGTGTTTGGCTTCAAAGAAAACTGCTGCAGGCTCGCGTCTTTTGATGAACATCTGCCTGCTGCCGTGAATACATAAGAGCGCAATGATGAGTTCCAGTGCGATCAAAAAAATATAGGCAGTATGATATACCCAGGGTTGTTGTATCGAACGGTACAGTAACCTGCTATTGGGAAATACCGTATCCATCTTCATCACATGTTCAACGAACTGGTAGTTGGAATTATAATCGGTGGTATTCCCGAGGAAGATCAGCATACTCATGAGACCCAGTGAGCCCACCGAAATGATCTTGATCCACCGAAAAGCTTGCAGGGTAGCGGAATTCATTGATGAATATTTTATTCTTTGCCCGGTTGATATTGCTTCACCGCATTGTTCAGAATGTCTTCCTTGTAGAACAACACTTCCTTGAATTGTCCTTTCGTGTACATTTCTCCCTGGTTATTGAAATAAGGTGAGGAAGGTATTCCGTTCACGCCACCTGCTAAAACTGAACGGGCTTTCACCTTTTTTCCAAATTCAACCGCACAAACAAAACTATTTCCACTATTACCGTATCTAAAGCGGGTATTGGGATAAGATCTGCTTACATAGGAAGGCAAGGATCCCCAGGTGGAAGCAGCAAAGCCACAGGGTATGGATGGCTGGTTGTCATCGAAGCTCTCCCGGATATTGCCCGTCAGTCGCTGAAAGCGATTGACTTCCCCCCAGGGCTTTTCCCAGCTTCCGAACTTGCGCATCAACTCTGCAATGGTGGAACGAAGAGGCACCAACATTTGATTGGGATCGGCTTTATCGCAGAATCGTTTTGTTTTCTCCACCACATCCGGATCTTCTTCCGGATCTCCATTGCCCTTTAATATAACGGGCCATAATTTTTGCGCCCATTCAATGGCCACTGTTGTAGCTACCGAATTAACAGAAGAGCGGCGGTCCCAGCTCAGCAAAGTTTGCATCACCCCTCTTAAAAGGTATTCAGTAGTGTCGCCTTTGCGCCAGGCTTTTTCCAGTGCCGGGATCAACAGGTCAAAAGCAGTCAGGTGGGTATCATACCCCGTTTCGATGACCTTATCTAAATTGTATTTCCTGGCAGGGGTGAGCAATTGTACAGCCCGTATGCCCCTGAAATTATCTCCATTGGGGGCCATGTATTTTGGGAAGCGCTCTTTTATCGGACTAAAAGGACCTGCAGCAGTGAAGGGACTGGAATTGCAGTTTTGTATCCACCCGTTGGCAGGATTTTTTATCGTGATGAGTTCATTCAATGTATGCAATCCCTGCCATTCGGTGGCTACTACTGAACCATCCACGGGTTGCTGCCAGTTGAAAGCAGGATTTCTTTTCGGCATGAAGTTTCCATGCCAGTAGGCGATGTTTCCTTTGTCATCAGCATACACGGTGTTGTTGGAAGTGTTGGCCAGTAAAGACATGGCCTGGTTGAAGGCGGCAAAATTCGTAGCCTTGGTGCGTTGCCAGGATTGAATCAATCCTTTGATATCGCGGTTATTGGCTCTCACGCTGATCCACTGTCCGTTTTTTTCCGACATCACCGGTCCGTGGTGCGTGAAATAACCGGTAAAAGTTTTCTCTTTTTTCACCCCCTTATCTGTGTAATAAATAGTAATGTTCCTGTTTATTACGGGGCGTGTCTTACCATTGTATTCATAGACCCATTCTCCTTTTTCGTTTTTGCTGACCTTCTCTAGATAGGTATCTGCCACATCGCTGTAGCTGGATGTATGCATCCAGCCGCAGTGTTCATTGAATCCCTGGTAGATAAAGAATTGTCCCCAGGTGACTGCACCATACACATGCAGGCCTTCATCACTTTGCATGGAAATTTCCGGGCGGAAATAAAAAGTAGTGTGCGGATTGATGTAAAGAATGGCGTTGCCGGATTCAGTAATGGATGGGGCGAA
>DAIMYK010000280.1:0-2865 GCA_036734525.1 Sediminibacterium sp.
CCTGGGATTAACCATATGATTCAATTCAATACTGTCACGGAATAAAACAGAAAATTCAACTTCTTCTATTTCATTTTCAAGCCGTATACCTTTATAATACTCGATTATTTTATGGATGAAGAGATCCATTTTCTGAACGCAGCCCTCTATCATATTCAGATATTTCGGCGCCGAATCAGGCTTTGCATCTATCTTGGCCATATTGAGATTACCCATGATATTGGCCAATGGTGAGCGAAGATCGTGTGAAGTACTGTAAACAAACCGGTTCAATTCCTCGTTGACTCTTTCCAGTTCTATCATTTTATATTTCAATCTTCGGCGGGTGTCAAAGATTTCATAGGCATTGATAATAGTATTCTGCAATTCATTTTGATCCCAGGGCTTTTTAATATAACGCCAGATTTCACCTTTATTGATGGCATCTTCCAGGGCATTGATATCGGCATATCCTGTCAATAAAATTCGAATGGGCTCAGGATATTTTTCCAGAACGATATTGAAAAACTCTACACCGGTCATTTTCGGCATTCGCTGATCGGCAATGATAACTTCTACCTCATTTTGTTCGAGTATCTGCAATCCTTCGGAAGCAGTGGTAGCAATAAAAATTTCAAAATGTCGCCTAAATGCAGCCTGAAATGACAATAAATTATTCAGCTCATCATCTACATAAAGAACCCGAATAGTATGAGCATCGCCGTTTGCGGACATTCTGTTTATTTATTGATGGCGGCTGGCAATTGATAATTCAAAGTGATAACGAATTCAGCACCATTTCCGGGTGATGAAATAACATCAATTTTTCCATAGTGCATGAATATAATCTTGTACACTATCGAAAGACCGAGACCGGTACCCTCTCCCACTTCTTTGGTGGTGAAGAAAGGATCAAATATTTTCCTTTTCACTTCCTCACTCATACCCACGCCTGTATCTTTAATGTGTAATTCCAGCTGTCCATCAACATCACGTGAGAAGATCCGTATATAGTTCTTCTCGTGTCTTTCATTTTTCAATTTGATGGCATGTATGGCGTTGCTGATGATGTTCATGAATACCTGGTTGAGCTTACCAGGGAAACACTCTATCACTCCATCGGCATGATAATCTTTCTCAATAATGATATTTTCATTGAGCATGTTACGAAGTAAGACAATCGTAGAGTCAAGTCCTTCATAGATATTAACAGTCTTGATTTCCCCTTCATCGAGACGACTGAAGGTACGCAGTCCTTTCACTATCTCCACTGTTCTTTCTGCGCCATCTCTGATACCGCTTACCAGGTTATCCACTTCAGATTTCAGGTATTCAATGTCAATTTTATCCTTCAGTTTCTTAACTTCTTTCAATTTTTCCGGCATTTCTTCCGGTGCCATTTCATGGAGAGGCTGGTAGGCATCGATAATACTAACCAGATCATCAATATCCATTCGTAAAGGACCAATATTGGATTTAACGAAGTTGATTGGGTTATTGATCTCGTGTGCAATCCCGGCAGTCAACTGACCCAGCGATGCCATTTTCTCCGCATCCACCAATTGTATTTGTGCATCTTTCAATTCCTCCATGGCGGAATGCAGACTCTCATTCGATTTCAACAATTCATCAGTTCGTTCAGCAACTTTCTTTTCCAGCATGGCGTTCTGGTTGATGATAAGCTTTTCATTTTCCTGGAGGGTGCGAAGGCTTTCCGCCTGTGACAATTCTTTTTCACGGCGAAGATTATTGATTTTATCGGCCAGGGCGATGGCAAGCAAGGCAACTTCAAAACTTGAACCTACATATAGGCTATAAGTTGTAAAGTTGTTATAGGGAAGTATAGCGAAATTCCTCAGGATCAGTATCAGGAAAGCAAATAGGAAGAAAATCCAGGCAATGATATAAAATATGGCAGGGCGATAGCGTTGCTTGACTAAGTAAATACAAGTTCCCAGTATGGTCATTACCACCAAAATGCCATTGATATTTAAAATGACGTAGGATACTGAAAGATAGCTAGTGAACATGCATATCCCCATCCCTATGAAATAAATAGCGATTAGACCTTGCATAATTCTATGAAACCGTAAACTATTAACGGATGTCTGTAAAAACTGCATAGTAAACAACAATCCGGAAATAGCTGAAAGCGTGGAAGTAACTACCACTGCATAATGATTGACCGATGGGTAGTCCGGCCAGAGGAAACGAAACCCATATCCGGCTAAAGTAGATTGGGCAAGTGTCAGGAAGAATATGTAAAAGATGTACAACAAATAGTTACGATCGCGGGTAGCAGAGAAAATGAATAAATTATACAGGAACATTACCAACATTACACCCATATAAATACCCGCTACAAGGGTTTGTGTATTGAGTGTTTCGTTGAGTGACTCATAGGTATGAATCGAGGCGGGAATGATAATGGGGTGTTCACTATTGATGTGTAGGAGATAACTACCCTTACTTCCCTGTGGCAATTGAAGATCAAAAACAAAATGAGTAGTTTTGCGCTGAACAGAATCAGTAGGCACTGCATTTCCATCCATGGAAAGCATGTTTAACTTTCCGGAATCAATTCGGTAGAGAGTAACTTTACTTAAGTTGGAATAGGCAATGTCCAGAAAGAGTGAATTGGATGCAGACTGGTTGGCAACATCCATTTTGAACCAGGCATTTTTTACATCGAGTTTAAAAACAGGTATTTGATTGGATGTACGTTGGAATTTCCCCTTTTGTAATATGTCCTCTGCCGACATTTTGTTGGTGTCGTCTTCCAAAAACTCAATGTTCTCGGCAAGCACAGAACTCTGTCGATCTCCTGTGATCAGGATTTGAGGAGGTTGTGCTTTCAGAAGAGTAATGGGCGTTATTACTACTGCC
>DAIMYK010000281.1:0-2865 GCA_036734525.1 Sediminibacterium sp.
GGAGGAAGGAATTTTACGGGATCATATGTTATTGGCTGATGGAAGTTATCGCACCAGCATACTGTTTTCAGTGCTGCGATCTGACTGGGAAAACAGTGTGCAACAAAAACTTAATCGGCTGTAGTGAAGGCATTTTGCAAAAACTTCTCTATTTTCATAAAATTCATTTCTCATCCCCCATTTTATGAGATATCTATTCACTTTGATTGCATTTTGTCTGGCATTAACCGGGTTTTCAGCCGCCCCGCTGGAAAAAAATCGCTGGCATGATTTTGAAGGGTTGGTAGCTGACAAAGGATCTCATTTATCTATATATATAGAAGACAATGGAAAAATTGTTGGTAGCTTTTGTTATGCAGCAAAGAAGCCGGAGCATACTGTGCAGGGGTTGATGGAAGGGGATCGCTTGCAATTGTCAATCATGAACGGACAAAAAGTTGTGGCGCGTTTTGATGCCCGGATGACTAGTTCCGATGCAGACAGGATGGAAGGTGATTGGCGCAATGAGGAAACGAACGATGTATTCATTGTGAAGCTGACCTACATAGCCTCCTGTGGTGGTGATGCCAAGCATCGTTATACCGCCATTGATTTACCTGATTCTGTAGCTGAGGCATTCATGCAAACTGCGGTAACGAAAATTTTGGCGAAGGACAAGCAATGGGTCGTGAACCATACTTTTTATCCTTTAGAGACTTCATTGTTGGGGAAAAAGGGTATCACGATTCGGAGTGCAGCTCAGTTGCTTTCCCTGTATGACAAAGTATTTTATGAGGCTTATCTGTCGCGTTTGCGCTCTGTTTGTTTCTGTGGACTTTTTCACAATTACAGAGGATTGATGGTAGGCCGCGGTGAATTATGGATTGGGCAGGTTCCTTCCACTTCCGGCAAAAAGCCAAGGGTGGGCATCAATGGTGTTGTCAATTAAATTGCAATCAGATCAAAATGCCATGGAGGAAGATCCAGGCCATGCTGAAATAGATGATCAGTCCGGTAACATCTACCAGGGTAGCTACAAAGGGTGCGGAAGATACAGCAGGGTCTGCGCCCAGTTTTTTCAAAACCAGTGGAAGCATCGATCCTGTCAGGGTTCCCCATAATACGACGCCTACGAGTGAAAAGCCTACCGTGCAGCCGATGAGTGCCCAATGTTCACCATAAACATTTTCAATTACGCCATTTTGCATCAGTTGGTGCCAGAGGGCGATGCGAATGAAACCAATTATTCCCAGTATACCACCGAGGGTGAGTCCGCTGAGTATTTCTCTG
Source organism: Sediminibacterium sp. (assembly GCA_036734525.1). GTDB lineage: Bacteria > Bacteroidota > Bacteroidia > Chitinophagales > Chitinophagaceae > Sediminibacterium. The sequence continues at coordinate 1,270 of DAIMYK010000281.1, forward strand.
CGCATCACCCGCCACCAGTCTTCAATGCTTACTTCCCCTACTGCCATCGCTTGTATGATAAGGGTAGAAGCCTGTGAGCCACTATTACCTCCGCTGGAGATGATGAGGGGAACGAAAATGGATAGAATGAGTGCTTTGGAAAGCTCATCTGAGAAGAAAGCCATGGCACTGGCGGTGAGCAGTTCTCCGAAAAAGAGAAGGATCAGCCATCCGGCTCTTTTCTGGATCAATTTGAAAAAAGGTATATCCAGATAGGGTTCATTCAATGCCTCTGTTCCCCCCATTTTCTGCATGTCTTCCGAGAACTCTTCATTGGCTACCCACAGCATGTCATCGATGGTAACGATTCCCAGCAAGATGTTGTTGTCATCCACTACAGGCAATGCCACGCGGTTATTCATTTTAAAAACTTGTCCGGCATATTCCTGGTCATCCTGTACGCGCAGGGAGATAACTCTGCCGTCGGTGATTTCCTCCATGGTTTTATCGGGGGAAGCAAGAATAATATCACGGATGCGGATATCATCTACCAGCCTACCTTGCTCATTGATGATATAGATCACATCAATGGTCTCGCTGTTCTTTGCGTGTTTGCGGATGATCTCGAAGGCTTCCTGCACGGTATTGTGCTGGTAAACATAGACATAGTCCGGTGTCATCAATCGACCTACACTGTCTTCGGGGTAACCCAGCAGGGAGAGGGTTACTTTTCTTTCTTCCGGATCCAGTAGTTTGATCAGGTCGCGGATGGCTGCTTTGGGTAGTTCTTCGAGGAAGTCAGTTCTGTCATCTGCGGGTAGTTCGTTCAGCAGTTCAGCTGTTTTGGCAGAGGGCAGTTTTTTGACGATTTCTTTTTGTTGGGTAATGTCGAGGATCTTAAATACGCCCACGGCGCGGTGCACGGCCATATGCGCAATGATGCGGGCAGCGTATTCCGGATATTCATCGATCAGGGCAGCTACGTCGCTGATGTTCTGGTCGTTCAGGAACGAACGAATTTCCAGGGTATCTTCTGCGCTGATCAGGGTTTCAAACCGGTCGAACAGGGTGGGTTGATCCAGTTCCTCCATCATGGGCGCAAGTTAATCAGTATTTTTCACTATTGGAACCAGTAAGCTGACTCTATCACAAAACCTATCTTTGAGGGTATGCTGCACAACGGACTATACATCGATGTTTCTGAAGAGCGGGGGAGGGGGGTATTTACCCGCCAGCCATTGGTGCAGGGGGAAGTGATTGAAGTGTCACCGGTATTGGTATTGAGTAATGCGGAAATGAGGGAAGTGGAGAAGAACCGTTTGCATGATTATATTTTTGAATGGGGTGAGGAGAGGGAGAATTGTTGTGTTGCCTGGGGATATCTGTCGATGTACAACCATGCAGAACCGCCCAATTGTACCTATGAAATGGATTTTGAGGAGGAGACGATTGCCATTAGAACGCTTCGGGCGATAGAGGCAGGGGAGGAGTAGTTCATCAGCTATTTACCCGAGGAAGGAACTAAGCCGCCTATCTGGTTTGAGGTGAAATGAAGAGACGGTTGAACAGAGAAAAAAAAGCTGAAATATACAATTTCATTTTAAAGATAATTGTAAG
>DAIMYK010000282.1:0-2865 GCA_036734525.1 Sediminibacterium sp.
TTGCCGTGCAGCAGCACATGCTCCTACCATCATTGTAAATGATCTGAAAGAGGCGCAGGTTCTTGGAGAATTCATCACGGGAGAAAGAAACCATGAAAGTTTTTCATCGATTTTCAGCGGACAGTACTCCAGCGGCTTTGATCCAGTAATTCACCTGAGTAAAATCGGCGTGATCAATCAGACCACGCAGCTGTCCAGCGACACACAGGCCATTGCAGAGTACCTGCAGCAACTAATGATACGTCATTATGAACTCTCATCCGATCAGGTTGCCCTTCATTTCGCCGATACCCGTGACACTTTGTGTTATGCCACCAATGATAACCAAACTGCAGTGAGGGAAATGCTGTCAACACCCGCAGATCTCGCCATCGTTATCGGCGGTTATAACAGCAGCAATACTTCCCACCTGGTAGAACTTTGCGAGCAACACCTGCCCACCTGGTTCATTGATTCCACAGAAAGACTGATTTCCGATCAGGAGATTCAACACCGACGCTGGGATACCAAAGAAATACAGACGCACCATCATTATTTACCCGCACACCGTCCACTCAATGTGTTGATGACCAGCGGTGCGAGTTGTCCGGATGCAGTGGTAGATGCTGTCATTCGACGGCTGGCATTTTTTTATGGTGTTGAAAAAGAACTGGACCAGCTCACGAATGATTGGTGTAATTGAGATTTGCTAGCTTCTCTGCCGCCTTTCCATCAAAGCAATTTAAAAAAATTCGTAATTACCCGACACTGACGGAATGGTTGCAGATTGTCGGGAAAGCAAACCGGGAGTTACAAACCTTTCTATCAGCGATGAATAGCAGCCTAATTCAGAACATTGTAAAGCCGCGTTTTCAATCAGCCAATAATATCCTTTTTTATGCCGATCTGGTTCATTCAAGCCATCAGTTATATTTGGCCGGTTACCGTTAGGCAGTTTGAATCTAAGTTCAGTGGTCATCTTTATATACGTTATTTCATGGGTAAGAAGATACTGGATACCCGGATGACCAACTATTCCTTTGGTGGATTACAAAGAGTTCTCAAACGCTCTCTTGAACTTTTGCCCTTCCACCAAAACACAAAAAACATTTTGATACTGGGATTTGGAGCAGGATCCGTCCTGGAGACTATCAGACAACAACACCGAAGCAAGGCCCAGATCACCGGCGTGGATATAGATGAAGTAGTATTTACCATTGCCAAAGAAGAGTTCGAAATAGTGGAAGGACCCAATACCCGTTTCGTTGTTGCAGATGCCACTGACTGGATCAAGTATCAATCAGGGAAATACGATTTAATCATTATAGATCTTTTCATCATTGATACCCTTCCGTTGGCTGCCACTGAACATGAATTTATAGAGCACATTGCTACTGCCCTTGCCCCGGAAGGTCAACTTATTTTCAACACAATTCCCGAAACCCTACCAATTGAAGAACTGGAAGCAATGATCTATCACTTTGAAAATCTGGGGGTTGAGGTCAGAAAAATGAAGAAGTGGGGGTATTCCAACAACATCATTGTCGGTAAAAAGTCCAAACATGTAATCAAACAAACTGTAGAATAATTTCTACGGAAACAGGAAAAACCCTACCCGAATTCAAGGCATTCCCCTCTTGCTATCTCTGGGAACTGAATCTACTTTTGATCTGTTAACCGGCAATGTCCGGATTTTTCAAGTCAAATTTCTTTCCCATGAAATACTTCCTGTCATTCCTTGCGAGCTGCCTGTTATCTGCTGTCTCAGCTCAAACTGAACCCGCATCAATGTCTAGATCAACTGTGCCCTATGAAGTATTCATACAGCCTGCATCGAAAAATGTAAAAAAATACATCCGCAAGTTCAACAGTAATTACAAAGCGGATTTCGAGAACTGGCAAACGACTCCGGAACAGGTGTCGATTCAAAATGGTTTTTACCGGATCAGATTGACATCCCATCTTCCCCTGCAAGGGAATGGTTTGAACATCAGAAAAGTTCATAATAAAGAAAATTCAAACGAAGAAGTCCGCGCATTGCTACCGAAAAATTATTATCGGATGGAACAGCTGAATGAAAGAACCATTGAATTGTATTTTTCCACGGGAGCCAATACCTTTTTCGCTGAATCAGCCGGCTTTCTCATCATAACGGGATTAACCGGTTCCGGTACAGAAAAAATGCCTGATCTGTTGATCGGAACAACCCCTTATTTCAACAGCGCTTCAAAAACTAAGCTGAAAAACGCGCAACTACTGGCCAGCAGATAAATTGAAGTGATTACTTCTTTGCTAAAAAGAAGTAAATTACCTGCTCAATTTTATTTGTAATGGAACCATCTGCCATCGGACGAAATTTGCTGCACACTTTCAAGTGTTTGACACTTACTACTCTTTTCATTGTTACTGCATGCTCTGTAATTGCCCAGGATAATCCTGCGTATGTTCTTTACAATGCCAAAGGAAAAAAGATAAAGTATGGGAAAATGATGCAGCAATTGGGTGACAAAGACATACTACTCTTTGGAGAGTACCACAATAACCCCATTGCTCACTGGCTTCAACTGGAAGTAACTACTCAACTGGCAGAGCAACGACAACTTGTTTTGGGAGCAGAAATGTTTGAACAAGACAATCAACAAGCACTCACAGATTTCCTTCAGGGAAAAATATCTGAGCGTCGGCTGGATTCGAATGCTCGCCTGTGGAAAAACTATCCTACTGATTATGCTCCGCTGGTACGTTTTGCCAAAACCAGGGGCATAAGATTCGCGGCTACCAACATTCCCCGCCGCTATGCATCTTTGGTGGCAAGGGCAGGTCTGGAAGCGTTGGATACGTTGGGGGCATTGCAAAAAAGATGGATTGACACCTTACCCATAGCAA
>DAIMYK010000283.1:0-2863 GCA_036734525.1 Sediminibacterium sp.
AACTCCGTCATCCCATACTCAGAATGAACTTCCTCCAAACCAAAAGCCAACTTCAACCGATCATGCACCTCAGTCCTGGTCAACTCTTCCCTCCTCCCCTTCATCCCCCCGGTCTCCATCACCACCGTATGACGCAACTCCTTTGGATGCCGCTCAGCAAAATCCAACAAAGCATAAGTAACCCCTATCAGCAAAGTCTTTTGTCCTTCCGCCTCTAACTTGCCCAGCCTTCCCGCTAACTCCTCCCACTCCTGCAGAAAAAAGCCCCCGAGCACATGTCCGCTCTGCTGCAACAAACCCTGCACCATAATCACCAACGATGAATCACCACGCTCTAAATAAGAAGGCAACAACCCCAGAATACACCATTCAGCAGGATCTCCATACATCCTGCGAAAACCACGGCTGTAACTCTCTCTATACATTGCAACATCCTTCACATAATGGAAACTTCCCGTCGTTCCAGTTGTTCCGCTACTGCGAAAAATAACCTCCGGCTCAAACTCCGTCGTCATTACCCGATCCGTCTTAAAAAAAGATACAGGCAGCGCCGGTATATCCTCCACGTATCTTACAACTGAGGGAGTTCGTGACAACCGATCACACCAATTTCGATACAAACCATTGTTCTCATACTGGAACTGAAAGGTTGCACGTGCGATTTCCTCAAAATTTTGCGGCCCAACCGAGAAAATATTGTTAACATCTATCATATACAGCACCGGGTATTGTCCGGTTTTAACTAAATTTGAAATATGAAGCTCCAGGGTACAAAATTACTTATTATTACCGGCCTACTGCTATTCATTGTCATGGGATGTGATAAAACAACCTTCACTACCAAACCACAAATAAGCTTCAAAAATATCAGCAACACCACCCTGAGTGCCACCAACCCAATTCTGTTTTTTGAAATTCGCTTCACAGACAAAGAAGGTGATGTTCAAGATACGCTCTGGGTGCAGAAAATTTCCAAAGTGTGTCCCAACTCCCCGGGAGTTCAATTCATCTCCAAAAACAAGGTGCCGGACTTCACCTCAGTTCCTAATCAGGAAGGCGTACTGGAAATCGGATTTGCCTACAATGCCAATATCGGTAACTATCCTGTTATCACCGGTTGTGGCAATAAAACTGACACCGCCACTTTTAAATTCTGGCTGCGGGATAAAGCAAAAAACATAAGTGATACCCTCGTATCACCACCCATCATTCTGCTGAGATAATGCGTTCCACCGGCTTTATCCGCTCATTTTTCTATAGCAACCTCTTTTATGCTTTCTGCCTGTTGACATTGTTGCTGCAATCAACAATTGTACTGCATCTACCTCCTCAACCCAGACTCTACCTCATCCTTTGCATTGGTACTCTCCTCTTCTATACCCACGCTTACCAGAGTTCAGCACCATCAGCCACCCCAACCGATGATCGAATCATGTGGTACCGGCAAAATCGCCCACTCCTGAACATCAGCCAATTGATCCTTTTCATGCTGTTGCTCCTACTCGGACTCCCATTCTTACCCAATCTATTCGAACGCCTGGTTACTTTTCCACCCACCTCCAGCTGGCCCGCCTGGCTATTTCCCTTACTCGCTCTCCTTTATTACGGTGGCATTCAACCCGGTCATTCACGTATGATCCTGCGGGAATATGGCTGGATCAAACCCATGATCATCGCATTGGTATGGAGCGGATGCGCAGTGCTCATTCCCCTATTGTGGAGTCAACCCCCAACAAACCCTTTCATCCCTTCCCCACCCGTCCTGCTTTTACTGGCACAGCAAACTCTTTTTATAACTGCCATCGGCATATTATTCGACATCAAGGACTTCGATGCAGATCATAACCAGCAACTAAAAACCTGGGCCATCCGCATTGGTATGGAACATCTGCCCGTTAGGCTGATAATTCCCATCAGCATCACCGGAACGGTTTTGGAAATCCTTCCTTCCCTGCAAACAGGTTATCCACCGGCAGCAGCCCTACTGAACTGTATTCCATGGGTTTTACTGATATTTGCATGCCGATCGCTGAACCGGAACACGCCCGTACTTTACTACCTGTGGTTGATAGACGGACTGATACCGGTGAAAGCATTGTTTGGCATCTCCGCTCACCTTTTAACCCACTGATCGCATGTCGAAGAAAACTGCCGGAAAAAAGAAAGAAAAGTCGCTGCTGACAGAGCAGTCCATGAACTTCCTGAAAAATTACATCAACACCCCTTCTCCCGTTGGCTTCGAAAGTGGTGGTCAAAAAGTCTGGATGGAGTACATGAAGCCCTACATCGATACCTTCATTACCGACCCCTACGGCACTGCTGTTGGCGTAATCAATCCGACAGCCCCCTTTAAAATCGTGCTGGAAGCCCATGCCGATGAAATCTCCTGGTTTGTGAATTACATCAATGACCAGGGATTGATTTACCTGAAACGCAATGGTGGTGTTGACCATCAGGTGGCTCCCGCCAAACGTGTGTGGATACACGGAAAAAAAGGACCGGTTAAAGCTGTTTTCGGCTGGCCCGCTATCCATACCCGCCTATCACAACCCGATCAAAAAGAGGCGCAACCAAGAGTTGATAACCTCTGCCTGGATTGTGGTGCAAGAAGTAAAAAAGAAGCAGAATCATTAGGGATACATATCGGTGCTGTGGTTACCTATGAAGAAGGTTTCGATGAACTTGCCTATGATTTCTTGATCGGTCGCGCCTTCGATAACCGCATCGGTGGTTTCATGATTGCAGAAGTTGCCCGCTTGCTCAAAGAGAATAAAAAGAAATTACCCTATGGTCTTTATGTAGTCAATGCTGTTCAGGAAGATATTTGCTTACGTGGTGCAGATATGTTCTCCCTCATAATTCA
>DAIMYK010000284.1:0-2859 GCA_036734525.1 Sediminibacterium sp.
AATCTTTTTCCTGCCCATCGTACAAAAGCTGCAGCATCTTCCCAGGCAATGTGCACAACAGGTAAATTTTCTTTCCCTTTGATGTCTGAGCCCGGACCTTTTAGTTTTTTCCAACAGGCACCTGGTATAAATTTCCACCAAACAGAGTCATCATTCATACCAACTGCATGAAGGGTGGGAGTGAAAACCAATGAGCCTGCCACTCTGAGAGAGTCGGGTACACCAGGCAATTCTTCTTCTGTAGGCTTTCTTTCTGCAACTGTTTTGTACCCCGTTGCCTTAACAAAAGCAGCAAATTGTGCATTGGTTACCTCAGTTTCGTCCATGTAGAAACCTGTCACTTCTACCTCACGAGCAGGGAATGCATCTTCTGACTCACGCATTTGAACCTGCATCCCCATCTGAAACTTTCCACCGGGTATCCACTTCATTCCTGCAAGAGATTTATCTGTATGAATACCTCCCAATGATTGTATGCTTTCAGTAAAAGGACTACATGCAATCAATGAATCTGATTTCTGAATGCCAGTATTATTGTCAGCAATAAAAGTTGATGCCATCAATAAACCTGCGAATAGAATAGGTCGAAATCCCAATAATTGCATTTTACTAAAATAATTTGTTACAGTTTTCGATTCTTAATCTGCCAACATCTTTACTGAATTGTTTTTATTCATGCTTAGAGGTTGCCTCAGCTGACACATCCAATGTATATCCCGCTAGCTCCACCCGCTCGTAATCATTCAGCTTGTTCACATGAACAGTAGTTCCGGTTTCCCGTGCATTGGGATGGTACATTGGCTTGAATTTAGCACCGAATATCAATTCCTCATAAGTATAGGAACTGCGGGTGATCACCGTATTTGAAAAGCTTTCATCAAACCCCTGAAGAAATACCAGCAATTCAGCTTTCCCCTGAGCAAGATCTAAAGGGGTAAGTCCGTGTAGCGGACTACTCTCCGTGATGGCATGCACCAACGTCCAGCTGCCCGATAGAACAGCAATCTTAGGTATCTCCAGGTTCAGCGCAAAAACCTTGTTTTTGGCAACACCCTCTTCTTCCACCTGTATAGCAAAAGTGACACGTACCTCTACATTCATCAATATATTTTTGGTATAAGGCACCAATCGGAACATCACCGCAGCCTTGTCCTGGTAGGGTGAAAAAAGTGCATGACTGCTGAATCTGATGAATGCTCTCGGACGAGAGAATCGACCATACAATAAACCCGTCAATACTGCAAAACTCAACAAACCGGTCAAGGCTTCCATAGATGCCACCAAACTGGCAGCGAAGCCTATTGGATTGATCCTTCCATAACCTACGGTGGTAAAAGTCTGTGCACTGAAGAAAAAGGCCTCCCCGAATTTCTGTCCCGGTGTTGTCGCTACCATTCCACCCAAGTGTTCCAGTCCGATCAGCAAATAAACTGCTGCAAAACACAAGTTGACGGTGATAAAGAAAATGGCAATGAACAACAGAAACTTTCCCGTTGAAAGGGACAACAAGGTATGGTACAGATTGATCCGCTTCCAGAAGGGAAGTCCGGCATATTCCGTATTCGCACTTCCATCTTTGTTCATGAAACGTCCACCGATAAGCGAACTCTTTGAACTCAGGCCGGTTTCATTGTTCTCCCTGCCGTGAACTGAAGTTCTTCTTCTAAGCATTGGGTTCTTTTTGTAAATGTAAGTTTTCCTGCAAAGAATGCAGTGGAGCAACCTTCCACCATTTCAGGGCTCAACCCCAACAATCTGCATGGATTAGCCCACTTACACCTATCTTTGCAGCCGTATGAAACACATTAGGAATTTTTGTATCATAGCGCACATCGACCACGGTAAAAGTACCCTGGCAGACAGATTGCTGGAACATACCAAAACAATAGGGGAGCGGGATATGATGAACCAGGTACTGGATGATATGGACCTGGAACGGGAAAAGGGTATCACCATCAAGAGCCACGCCATTCAAATTGACTATACGTATAAAGGTCAGGCCTACACCCTTAACCTTATTGATACACCCGGACATGTGGACTTCAGCTATGAAGTGAGCCGGGCACTCGCAGCCTGTGAGGGTGCTTTACTCCTCGTAGATGCATCACAGGGTATTCAGGCGCAAACCATCAGCAACCTGTACCTCGCCATCGATAACAACCTCGAGATCATCCCTGTCATCAACAAGATCGACATGGAAGGAGCTAAAATTCCGGAGGTAACCGACCAGATCGTTGATCTCATCGGCTGCAAGCAGGAAGAAATTCTTCTCGCCAGCGGAAAAAGTGGCATCGGCATTGAGGAAATTCTCATGGCCATCATCGAACGCATTCCTGCCCCTACCGGCAGCTATGAAGCACCACTGCAAGCATTGATTTTTGATAGTGTTTTCAATAGTTTTCGTGGTATCTTCGTTTACTACCGAATCATGAACGGTGTGCTGAGGAAAGGTGATAAGATTCGCATGGTTGCCTCCGGTCAAGATTATTTTGCCGATGAAGTAGGAGTGTTGAAACTAACCATGACACCCCGCCAGGAAATGAAAGCCGGAGATGTGGGTTACATCATCACCGGTATCAAAAACGCCAAAGAAGTTAAAGTAGGAGATACCATCACGCTCGCTGCAAATCCCGGTGAAATGATCAATGGATTTGAAGAAGTAAAGCCGATGGTTTTCGCCGGAATCTTTCCCGTAAATACAGATGAGTTCGAAGAACTGCGCGATTGCATGGACAAACTCCAGCTCAACGACGCTTCACTCACTTTTGAACTGGAAACCTCACAGGCCCTGGGCTTTGGTTTCCGTTGCGGCTTCCTCGGACTCCTCCACATGGAGATCATACAGGAACGTTTGGAAAG
>DAIMYK010000285.1:0-2855 GCA_036734525.1 Sediminibacterium sp.
TGGCCAGCCTAACTTTATTATAAAATCCTGCAATTTCTATGATTGTCTTACTGTGAAAAACATCCAACCGGTAACGATTGATAGTAACTCCGAAGAAACTTGTGGAATGGGTATTGAGATGGCCAGTGTTTCCAACTATATTACTTTACAATTTACTTCTTCCGTCGCCCCCAAGCAATTGCAGGGCGATTTGATCATTATTTTTTCAGATAAGTCTGAAATGAGATTGCCGCAAGCGCTGATCAATCTTAGTCGGGTGAACGGAAAGCAGGTCACGTTATATACCTTCTATATCTTGGATAAATTCACGAACCAAATCATCACTAAACCGGTTGAGACGATTACGTATCAATTGCTAAGTGGTGAACAGAAATCTGTTTCCATTAAATCAGATTTTTCCTTCTTGCTTAAAAATGGATTATTGTGCCTTAATCCACTTTTGTAGGTTCCCTGTCGTCCTTTCTCCTTTTTTTATTGTAATTTGAATTTTAACCTCATCGTATGAAGTCTTTATTCTTGTATGCCCTGTTGATCCTAATCATTCCTTTTTCAGCAATTTCTCAGACCACAGATGTCTGGCTCCCGGTTTTTGAAAAAATTAATCAGGAAGTTCAAAAAAATTCTCAGGCCTATTCGCGCCTGAAAGAAGCTACTTCAACTATTGGACATCGTCTAACTGGTTCCACCAACGGGAAAAAAGCTGAAGACTATGTTGCGAATGTTTTAAAATCCTGGGGTTGTAACGATGTGCGTTTCCAACCTTTCTCGGTTGAAAGTTGGAGCAGGGGTACACTTTCATTATCTATCGGCAGTGGCGGAAAAATGCAGCCCATGAAAGCTGTTACACTTGCCCATTCGCCAGTAAAGGCAGAAGTTGATCTGCCTTTGGCAGACATGGGCAATGGTCTGGAAGAAGATTATCTGGCCAATCCGGAAAAAGTAAGAGGTAAAATTGCACTGGTTTTTCTGGGAGTACTGCCAAATTCAAAACCGGGTACCGGAACCCTGCATCGGTCAGAAAAGACAGCCCTTGCCATTAAGTATGGTGCCAAGGGTATCATCATTATCAATACCCCTCCCGGAGGAATATTACTGACCGGTACCGCTTCCGTTACCGGTAAACTCATACCGATTCCCGCTGTTTGTATTGGAAGGGAAGATGGACTGGCACTGAAGGAAAAAGTTGCACAGGCACCTGTGACTGCCTCTATCAGAATGACCAAGCAATCCGCTGTCATCAAAGCGAGAATTGTAGTGACAACTTTCAAGGGAACAAGTCTTCCTCAGGAAAAGATAGTGGTGGGCGGTCATCTGGATAGTTGGGACCTGGCAACGGGAGCCATCGACAATGGCATAGGATCATTCTCTGTACTCGATATGGCCAGGACCTTCCAGGTACTTGGATTGAAAACCGCTCGTACCATAGAATTTGTATTGTTTATGGGGGAAGAACAGGGACTTCTTGGTTCAAGATTTTATGTAGCCAATGGAAATAAAAACAAACAGCGGGACCAAATTAGATACATGTTGAATTATGATATGACCAATGATCCCAAAGGGTTTTCTTCCTCAACCGATACCACCAAAGAATTATTCCAACAAATAGGGGCTACCGTTCAGAAAGTTGATCCGGCATTTCCCAACATGTTTAGGTCAGGGGCGGGATTACACAGTGATCATCAACCCTTTCTTCTACAGGGAATACCAACCGGCGGCGGTGCGGGAGGATCATTGCCGAACAATTCCGGACCCTGCTATCATGCCGATTGCGACGATTTTAAATTGGTAGATGAACAGGGTATGAAGAATACAGTACGGTATAATACAATGCTGGTTTATGCTCTTGCAAATACAAGTAAAATTCCAGCCAGAAAATTAACTGATGAAGAAACCAGGCTTTTCCTCATCAAAAATAAACTGGAAGAACCGCTTAGAATTTCAGGTGACTGGAGGTGGAAAGATCAATAAGACCCATATCTGGCAATAATTGACAGTTAAAGGAAATGCTTTCCTTTTCGTAGAAATCTTTAAAATGGTCGGGTAATTTCCAGAGAAACCAGTCCATTATCATAATCCGAATAAGTGGGGCAATCTTTGCACCACTCCGGTTTTATCCATTTCATGAATTCTGCCATGAAATAATAATTGCCAATAACGAATTCAACAGTTTCCCCTATCTGGTAATCGCTTTTATAAGAAACCCTGCGGGTTATCTCCTTGGCATATTGTGCAGTAATGATTTGCATAAATTCAGTAATCGTATTTCCACCCTCATTTTCTGTTGTCAGAATATTTTTTTCCTGTGCACTTTTTGCCTTCCGATATCTATAACTGGAAGCCAACCTGATTCCTAATTTTTTCCAATTTTCGGGCAACTGATGATGTGCAATAGATTGAAAACTGATGCGGTCAATGTTTTTAGCAAAATCGGTATGGGCGTAAAATCGGTTGTTGTCCATAATATACCGGATACAGCGCGTTTTGGCTGAATCAGGGGAATTCACCCGAGCCACGCAAACTCCACGGGATTCCAACTCTGTACTTTTGGTTACACCTAAGTTGATGTTCAAAGGCATCTCAGTGAGAGGCGATTGGGCAACTAAATTGAGCGGAAGGAACGCAGCCGGCAGCAGAATACCTATGAGTATCACCAGATTTCTGCCGACCATTTTCATATAAACATTGAATTTTCTTCCTGCATCCGTGGACTCAGGCTTGCTAACTATCGGTAAATTTACTAATTCCTGACAATACGGCGAAGAACACGGTATTTTCCATCAATTTCCTGCCTTGAATAGGTAAGTCCCAATATCCGTGCTATCATCGGATATATATGCACATTGGAAAAACCTTCC
>DAIMYK010000286.1:0-2853 GCA_036734525.1 Sediminibacterium sp.
GCATGATGCGTACATACTTGCCTCCAATGCAATATCACCTGTAATATTCTTCAAAAACTATTTCCTCCTTCAGGAGCATCACCAGCTGGTTGGTCTCGGCATGTTTCTCAAAGAACTCCTCCTGACTGGCAAGACGGTACACATTTTTCCAGCCCCCTCCTGCAAAGGGTTTCATGTAGGCCGGAAAACCAACATAATTAAAGATCCCTTCCCAGTCCAAAGGAAATGCCAGGTTGCTGAAAGACAGATCACTGGTATCCGGAGGAAGATCGCGGGACGGAAGAATTACTGTTTTGGGTACAGGAACATCAATTTTAGTAGCCAGACAGTTATTGAAAAATTTTTCATCAGCACTCCACCAGAAAGGATTGTTGATGACTGCCGTGCCACAGAGGGCTGCATTTTTCAGGAAGGCACGATAGAAGGGGATATCCTGGCTGATCCTGTCAATGATAACTGCATAACCGCTATCTTCTCCCTGTACTACTTTGTCAATGCGAACGGGTTCGGCAGTAATATTGGGTAACTTTCTGTCATTAATGGTTTGAATCAGGGCCTCAGGAAAACTTCTTTCTTGCCCGAATAAGATGCCGATTTTTTTCATAATTGAATCGATTGCTTTTTATATGCCCGAAATTAGAGTAGGCAGTCTTTGCGAAGGAAAATACTTTGTTAAATTACGAAATAGAAGCCGAATTATAAAATTACCGGTCTGCTCTGTAAAATGTCTTGTGTGCAGGGTATGTTTGCTTTATTTTTGATTTATGCCTGAAACCCTGATCGACCAACCCCTCAATGACGCGTACGAGAGATATACACTACATTCTGAATTTTTAAGCAGGGAAGTGTTGTTTGATATCTATCGGACAGATAATAGCTATGATGGTCAACCTATTAGCCTGTTGTTGGTGAATGACGGGCAGGACTTACTCACCATGCCTTTTCATACGCTATTGCAGCAAATATCTTCTGATCATAACATACAACCGTTGATGGTGGTGGGCATTCATTGTGGAAATGAACGCAAGCAGGAATATGGTATCGCCTATTCAGCTGATTATATGGGGCGTGGCTCGAAGGCCGGATTGTATACCAAGTTCATTTTAGACGAGTTAATGCCCTTCCTGCGCAAACGATTTCATATAGTTTCCTTCAGGGAAAAAGCCATGGCTGGTTTTTCTTTGGGCGGCCTCAGTGCATTGGATCTGGTATGGAACCATGCCACTGAAATCAGTAAAGTAGGAATTTTCAGTCCTTCTCTCTGGTGGCGGAGAAAAAGTTATGAGGAAGGGTATGATGAGGAAAAAGACCGGCTCATGCACTTACAGATTCGGAAGGGCATTTGTTATCCATGGTTACAGTTTTTTATACAATGTGGAGCCATGGATGAAACTGCCGACCGCAATAAAAATGGCATCATAGATTCCATAGATGACGCACTCGATTTGGTTGTGGAATTGAAGGCCAAGGGATATACTGATGAGCACATCCATTATCTTGAATTGGTCGATGGTAAGCACGATATTGCTACCTGGGCAAGGATTTTACCTGATTTTATTCGTTGGGGTTGGGCAGTTAAATGAATTCATCATAGATATTCTATATAGTATTTCTTTGCTCAAGAGATAGCATAAAAAAACCCGGAAATTTTCCGGGTTTTTTTATATGTATTGATATCTGTCGATTAGAAGATATATCTCAAACCAAGCTGACCTTGCCAAACATCACCAAAACCGGTACCTTTTCTATAGGTAGTATAGTTGATGCTGTTGTTCACACGGTTCATGCGGAACTGAGGAATACCGTTGGCGTCTACACCGGCAGCAGCCAGTGGGTTAAAGGTATTCACGAAGTTGCTCACGCCCCATGCAGAGTTGATCAAGTTACCGATGTTGAAGATATCAGCTCTGAGCTGGATTGTATGTCTGTTCTTACCAATGTTTCTGAACAATTCTAATTGAGTCGAGAAGTCAAAACGAACGATGTAAGGTTGCAATACACCATTTCTTTCAGCAACTTTACCCCTGTTCTTGCTCAGGTATGCATCCTGCTGGATGTATGTTTCAAAAGCAGCTCTTTGTTCGTCAGCAGTCGCCACAGTAACACCACTTACAACCAATGGCAGGAAGTTCATTTCTGCTGTGATACGAGGAATATACATTAGTTCGTTACAATTCACACAATCTCCGTTCATATCACCACTATAGGTGTAAGAGAAACGGCCCTGGTTTTGAGACTGACCATACAGAGAAAATGAAAGGGCTGCAGATTTGCCTAACTCAACGCGGTAGTTAACGTTACCGATTACGCGGTTACGGATTTCATTGTCGCTGAAGGCAATATCTGTGCTGTTGTTACCACGAACACTTTGAATAGCAGTCCATGAGCTGAAGGCAATAGAACCCGGAGTCATGTAATCACGTGCTCTGGTGAAAGTATAAGCGGCCATCCAGCCCAATCCTTTGTTAGGTGTTGGCTTTTCTAATTTAATAACAGTTTGGATAGAGCCACCGAGCGGTCCACTTTCCATAACTGTAGCATCATTGATCTTAGGAACCACACGGATAGCATTGTTCAAAGCTGTTCCGGAAAGTCCAACACCGGGGAAACGGGGACGGTTATCCGGACCGTTGAAACGGGCAGAAGAAGGAACCAGGTTGGCATTGTAGTAATTGATATTGCTCAAAGACTGTGTATAAAGGAATTCTGCAGTAGCAACGATGCCCTTCTTACCCAGTTTTTGGTCGATGGCAAAGTTAGAACGCAATACCAGTGGGTTACGGTATCTATTCTCTGTAGTTGCATTGTTTTTAGAAGTAGCGGGGGTACCCGGTGAAGGCAGGATTGTAGGAT
>DAIMYK010000287.1:0-2844 GCA_036734525.1 Sediminibacterium sp.
GATGACGAATTTCTTTAATCGCACATTCGAAAAACCCTGGAAACTCTATACCATCCTGTAGGTACCTGTAAAATGGGAAATGATGAACTTGCTGTCGTTGATAGCAGCCTCAGGGTCAGGGGCATGGAGGGATTGCGCGTAATTGATGCCTCTGTGATGCCTACCATCGTTTCCGGAAACACCAACGCACCTACAATCATGATCGCAGAAAAGGGGGCTGATTCTATTCTGACAAACAAGTGATTGTAAGATGATTAAAGAGTTGATTCTAATGCTATGATGAGGCATATTTCACGCTAATTTGCTATATTAGCACGCTTAATTATCTGTTTGAACAGCCGACGATTGTTTGTGATATACTATGAAGCAAGATCATTCTCCCCAAGTTACCCAACGTTCCCGTAAATCTACCCCCAAAAAAGCTGCGCCTGACCGTGTGTCATCAGCTTCTACAACCAAAACGCGCAAAACTGCAGTTAAGAAGAAAGTAACCTCAGGTACTAAATCCTTTCTTGTCCATTTCCAGTTGAGGTTTGCTACCCGATACGGTCAACAGGTTTTTGTAACTGGAAATCATGACTTACTAGGTAATAATACTGTAGAAAAGGCCCTTCCATTACAGTATTTAAACGAGAACTATTGGATGACTACCCTGGAAATTCCCGCAAATTCAGTCCCGAAAGAAGGCATCACCTATCACTATTTCATTCGGCAGGAAAATGGAAACATCGACCATGAATGGGGAACTGCCAAACGAATTTCTACCTCAGAAGCTTCTTTGAATGAACTGATACTCATAGATAGTTGGAATCATGCCGGTTATGTTGAAAATGCTTTTGATACTGAACCCTTTCAACAAGTCTTGTTGAAGCAATCAGAACCCTTCAAAGTAGAAACGGTTGCATCCAAAGCCACCCATACTTTTGTTGTCAAAGCCCCTCTATTACAGCCGGAAGAAACCATTTGTCTATTGGGAAATTCTGAGACATTGGGAAATTGGGAAACAGATCAGCCTTTGTTGTTAAGTTATGACCCAACCACTGCAACTTTTCAAGGCAGTTTTGATCTATCAGCAGATACTTATCCAATTGCGTATAAATACGGTGTATATAATTGGAAGAAGAAGGAATTTGTTCGCTATGAAGCAGGGAACAATCGGGTTACTTATGAACGGGCGCAACCCAAAACTCAAGTAAAAATACAGGATGGATTTGCCTGGTTACCCAATAACACCTGGAAAGGGACCGGTATTGCAATACCCGTCTTTAGCATCCGAACTGAAAAGAGCTTTGGGGTAGGAGAATTCAATGATATGCGCGCACTCGTCGATTGGTCTGCTTCCATCGGCATGAAAATGATTCAGCTGCTACCTGTCAATGACACCACAGCTACGCATACCGATGCAGATACATACCCCTATGCAGCCATTTCTGCTTTTGCCCTGCATCCAATGTACCTGCATCTACCTGAATTGGCAGATTCCATCGGCCATTCTTACCTGGAAGAACTGGAACTGTTGCGCCAACAACTCAACGCTGCAGAATCCGTTTGCTACGAACAAGTGAATCAGATCAAGAACGAGTTTTGCCAAAGTGTGTATGCAAGAATAGGTAAAGAAACACTTCAGTCCGCAGACTATCTTGCTTTTTTCCGGGAACAACAGCATTGGTTAAAGCCCTATGCTGCTTTCTGCTATTTCAGGGATACCTACAAAACCATTCAATTCGAAAACTGGCCAGGGAATACTACCTGGAATGAGCAAACACACGGAGTATTCTTCGATGCACAAAGTGATACCCCGGAGGGAATAGGAATGGGATTCTACTGTTTCCAGCAATATCATCTTTACCGTCAATTGAAAGAAGCTACACAGTATGCCCATAGCAAAGGAATTATTGTGAAGGGTGACATCGCCATTGGCGTATTTCGCCATGGTTCAGATGTATGGCAAAGTCCGGAATTATTTCACCTGGAATATCAGGCTGGTGCTCCGCCGGATGACTTTGCCGTCAACGGTCAAAACTGGGGTTTCCCTACTTATAACTGGACAAAAATGCGGGAGTCAGGTTTTTCCTGGTGGAAACAGCGGTTTAGTCAGATGAGTGACTTCTTCGATGCTTTTCGCATCGATCACATCCTGGGTTTCTTTCGCATCTGGAGCATACCCTATCACGCAGTAGAGGGAATCATGGGTCATTTTGTACCTGCCATACCCATCAAAAAAGAAGAACTGGCAGCAAAAGGTATTCATCTTTCTCATCATCGGCTAACAGCACCATTCATCAACGAAAAAGTGTTGTGGGAAATTTTTGGGTATGACAATGAACTCGTCAAATCACTGTTCCTTGAATCTACAGGTAACGGACATTATCAACTAAAACCTGATTTTTCCACTCAAAGAAAGGTCGCAACATATTTCGCAACAAAAGAACAGGATGACCACCATCACAGTATCCGCAAGGGTTTGAATAAATTGATCAGCAATGTGATTTGTTTCCCATCAACATCTGAAGCTGATGCCTATCATTTCCGCTATGCGGTGAATCAAACCTCTTCTTATCAGCAATTGCCTGAAGACGTTAAAGGCCCACTCTACGATATATATATCGACTATTTTTTCCGACGTCAGGATAACTTTTGGATGCAGGAAGCCATGCAAAAGTTGCCCGCACTCAAGCGTGAAACCAATATGCTGATTTGTGGTGAAGACCTGGGTATGGTTCCGGGATGTGTTCCGGATGTCATGCGTCAATTGGGTCTTCTCAGTCTGGAAATACAACGAATGCCCAAAGATCCCGAAAAACAATTTATCCATCCCAACGATGCGCCTTATCTGAGTGTGGT
>DAIMYK010000288.1:0-2842 GCA_036734525.1 Sediminibacterium sp.
GGCGAAAGCCGTCTCTTCACCGGTAGGTTGCTCTGTGCAGTCCTGACTTTCCTTCCCGCTTTAGCGGAACGATTGCGCGGGAATATAGCCGTGCAAAGGTACGAAATGTAATATTATCCCTCTTAATGAGGCCAGTCACTCATTCTATAGGTACAAATACCCATTATAACTTTGATTCAATTTTCGTAAATTTAACTGTGTCTTTACTATCAAAATATCAGGTTGGGATTGAAGTGGACAAGCTAACAAATAGCATAGTAAACACCATATCTGGCGACAGCTTTCCAACAGATGTAATTCCAGTTATAGATGCTGATTTAAAGAACATTACTAAAAAAAGAGGATGGATTTTTAACTGGAAAAATGAGCACAAGATTGCAGATAGACAGGTTTTTAAATTAACAATTCAAAATAATCATGATATCATTCAAGGATTGCTAAGCATAAGTGATAATAATGATCATTTTTACTTACACCTAATAGAAAGTGCCCCTTTTAATTTGGGTAAGAAAAAGCTCTATGAGGGTGTTCCGGGAAATTTGTTTGCATTTACATGTAAGTTGTCCAGAGAAAAAGGTTATCAAGGATTTGTATCCTTTAGATCAAAATCTAGCTTGATTCATCATTACGAAAAAACATTAGGAGCAACTCATATTGGTGGTCAAAAAATGATAATTTTCCCAAGTGAAGCTCTAGAACTAGTTAAGAAATATTACCCACAATAAACTTCTGTAATCATGGGACACATCAAAGAACCTGTTGGTATTACTCTTTCAGTAGACCCCAAACCTTTATCAAAAGAAGAGAAAAAGAAAATTAGCGAGATAATAGACTATTTTAAAGCTACAGGCCGAAAAATGTCTAAGCCAATGCAGGGTTCCCGAAAAGTCAATAGCATAAAAGCTAAAAAAATGCTAACCAAACCAAAATCCTAATTAATTGGATTATTCCTCGTAAAGGTTTTCGTTTCTACTGTATTCAATGAATTAAAAGTGGAAAACCAATAGCACTGATGTAATTTACTCCCTTACTATTAATATATACAGCTAAGATTTGAAATACACACGACTGGCTCCATCACCATATGCAGGTTCATATTGGTGTACAATCGATTTGATCTCCTTGCGGTGATTCAGTCTTTCATGTACAGCCTGTCGCAAAACTCCTGCTCCAACTCCATGAATGATCACCATGGAATCGAGCCGATGAGCTATCGCAATATCTACCCAATGATCTAACTCACTCAGCTGAAGATGTAAGATTTCATCGGGATTCATATCACGCCAGCAATCGGTAATTTTCTCGATGTGCAGATCAATCACCGATCTGGCAGGAGGAAGATTTTCTCTGATGCGACTCGCATCGTATACTTTGTAGCCCTTGCGTTGTAAAGGACCAAGGTCGGTATAGGATTCGGGAACAAAAGCAGGATAAGTATCGAACAAAGGAAATAGTGCAGCAGGTTGGTTTTGTTCCTTTAGTTCTTCCATCTTTTTGAATATGCTCTTGGGTTTCCACTTAAGCTGCGTTTCAAAATGAGTAGCCCGTTTTTTATCGGGCGGCTGCAAGCTAAAATCAATCCAAAACGAAGGTGAATCATTGACCCGCTCAAAAGGCAGGTCATGGAGATAAAAATCCTGGAAAGGGCCTATCTCACTTTGTAAAATAAATTCATCCTGTCCCTGAGCAATTTGTTTGTACTGGAAATTGAATCGATCAGGCGCTTTGTTGACCAGATAAATTTTAAGGCTCTCTACAATTTCATCATCGAACTCATCGAATACAAATTTTGGCCAGGCACTCAGCCACATACCTTCCGTCGAAGGCAGTCGATTGGGAACGGGTTTTTCTTTTGGCACCTGGTCTATATAAACTTTGACAGGTGCTTTTTCCTTCACCAACTTTTTCTCTGTAAACCTTTTGAAGTAGGGAAAATCTATCTGATCCATGTATGCCGGGAACTTACCACCCCGCACTTCTATCATCACCATTTCATCATTGATGATCTCCACAACCTTACCGGTTTCATTGCTCAGCAATACAAGGATCTCATCTCCCGGTTGATATTTCATAGGGCAAAGTTACAACAGCTATTGCTATTCTCCGGAACTTGCCAAACGACTGTGTCTGCGGCCATAGAGAAAGTAAATGGTCAGGCCGATACCCATCCAAACGAAAAACCAGGTCCAGCTGATAGCGGGTATCTCTATCATCAAATACAGACAGGATAACCCTCCCACCACCGGTATCAGGGAATATTTCTTCAGGTAGGTTCTTATGGCTGCAACAACGGCTAATACCACGAACACCAGGAACAGCAACTCCTGATAACCCTCGTTGTTCAAATTTTTGATGGCAGCTCCCATGCGGTCGCGCATGAAGAATAACATGGTGGCTACCAGCAGAGGCAGGATGAACTGACCGTTGATATAAGGCAATTTAAAAATACTGCGTCCTCCCTCTTCCGGCAAACGAGGTAAGGCAAGTACACCGAAACATACCAACACAAATGCAAAAAGAGTGCCGATGCTGGTTAGATCGGTCATGGTGCCGCTAGATACAAACATAGCAGGTATGCCCACCAATATTCCCGTAACAATGGTAGCAAAGGAAGGTGTCTGAAATTTTTTATGTACGGTAGCAAATTTTTTAGGGAGAAGTCCGTCACGACTCATGCTCATCCAGATGCGTGGTTGACCTAACTGAAATACTAGCAATACACTGGTTGTAGCTACCACTGCGCTGACGGAAACCAGGTAGCCTACTTTGTAGAGTTTAAGTTGATCGAAAACAAATGCCAGCGGATCTTCAACTTTCAGTTGCGTATAGGAAACCCTGCCGG
>DAIMYK010000289.1:0-2842 GCA_036734525.1 Sediminibacterium sp.
TTAAGTGCGGTAAACAGGGGCAAGTTGGGATTGGGAACATTGTATTTGCGCAAATAAACAGAGTCATGTTGCAAAAACATAGCTGCAGGACCATGAATTACAGCTACCACATGCAGCCGTTCGGGTGATACCCCTCCCAAAACATGCAGGTTAGCAATAGATGCAATTTTTTCCATCAATTCATGAATCATTTCCGGTTTTGGATTGTCGGTATTCACCTCAACAACGATGTTATAAGTCTGTCCGGGGTCGGGCTTTTCAGCGGGTATCGAGATAGCACTAACGCCACCAAAACCTTTTACCAGGGGATACACTTTTTGAGATTGACCTGCAAAGCAGAGCAACGAAAGGAGGAAGGAAAACAAGCAATATTTCATGCGCCATTATTTAGAACAAGATACAGAATTATCAACTGATGCCCATCAGGAGTTAGCGATGTGATGAAACCGATCCGGACAGGCTTCCCGGAATTGACGAAGCAAAGTTCGTATCATTTCATTTTCCGGGTAGGGAGGTAGTTTCTGGCGCAAGGCTGCAATTGACTCATCCGGCTGCCATTGAATGGATTGACTCATTCCATAAAATTTCCCCTGATCTACCAGGACCAGTCCATCCTGGTCGCGAACTACATAACTGGATTGTTGTTCATTCAGGTGTTGTAAAGCATTTGCAACTTTAGAATTATGCTCCTCTATCAGTGGCAATGAAGTGGAAGCCTTTTTCTCCAAGTAGCAGAGAAAAGGATGTAAGTCAAAAGTTCGAACTAGTTTCCAGAGTGTTCTATGTGCATCCGCCTGAAGTCCGAATGAGCACACAGGTGCAGAGAATTTATTTTTTTTATCGATGGCCAGTCGACGATAACCTGCTGTGTCAACATAATGGTAGATGGACCAGGATGCCTCGAATCTTTTTTGACTTTTATTGAATGCAGGCCAGAAGCGTTTGATTTCAATGCTTTCCAAGATTCCGGCCAATAATTCAGATGCACAAACTGTATGGCCAATGGTATAGACGGATCTAAGCAAGGCCTGTCTTTTTTCTGAAGTGTCCAAGCCTGTAAAATGGCTTATCACTCTTTTGCGAATCTGTTTGGCCTTTCCCACGTAAATAACTTTCCCTTTTTTATCCCGAAAATAATAGACGCCGGGTAATTGAGGTAAACTGTTGATTTGATCAACAGATAAGTTCGGTGGCAAAAGCTGATGCTTACCTTCCCGACGCAGCATATCCTTGCCAATGGCTTCGCCGGATTTATCCAGCGCCATGGCAAGAATGGAGGCAGCTGCCTTTGCATCCCCACCGGCACGATGTCGATTTGTTATCGTGATATCCAGGGAGCGGGACAGATGACCTAATCCATATTTGGGCAGGCCGGGAAATACTTTTCTAGCCAGCCGAATGGTGCAGAGTTTAGGAGTTTGCAAATTGAATCCCGCTTGTTGCAGATAATATTTTACAAAGGAGTAGTCGAAGTTTACATTGTGAGCGACGAAGATGCGATCACAGAGTAATTGGAATATCGTTTCCGCCTGGTCATTGAAGGAAGGGGCCAATGCCACCATATCATCAGAAATACCTGTCATGTTTGCAATGAAAGGCGGTATGGTTTGACCAGGATTCAGAAGTGTTTCGAAAGTATGTTCAATTTCTGCACCATTCATGCATACTATAGCAATTTCCGTAATACCATGCTGGTGGGGAAAGCCGCCTGTAGTTTCAATATCGACTACTGCGAAACGCATAAAATTGCAATGGAAGATTTTGTATAAAAAAGATTAATATGTTTTGTTGACACATTGTTAGTTGTAAAATAAAAGGAATTGCAAATAACTGCTTTATCTGACTAACAATCAATTAAAAACTTATGCGGAGGCATTCAACGAAATAGCAGGCTTCAGACGTATGTTTTTCAGATATCACATTCATTAAAAATATTTATAGATTTTGAAAGTAAACAAAATAAAAAAATCATTGTTTATTAACGTTTTGTTACCAAATTGCAGACCTTATAAAAAACAACTGAAACATGAGAAAGCTCCTAATGATTTTCATTGGGTTGTTTGTAGCAATGACTTCGCGCGTTGCCCAAACAAGGGGCATCACCGGTAAGGTGTTTGACGAAAAGGGCGCCCCCATCGCCAATGCTTCTGTTCTTGTCAAAGGAACAACCATAGGAACTACCACCAAAGAGGATGGTTCCTTTTCATTGAATGTGCCTGCTAGCGCTAAGGAACTGGTCGTTGCATCAGTGAATTATGCCAAGCAGGAAATTAAGATTACTTCCTCTAATTCCTACGCTGCCCGCCTGAAAGCGACCAGTGAGGACCTGGAAGAAGTTGTTGTAACAGGTTATCAGCAAACCAAGAAAAGAGAGGTGAATGCTGCTGTTAGTACGATTACTGCCAAGCAAATCCAAAACATTCCGGTACCTTCTGTTGACCGTTTGTTGCAGGGACGTGCTTCCGGTGTTCAGGTTAACGCCAACAATGGTATTCCCGGTGGTGCTGTAAATATTCTGATTCGCGGTGCGGGTTCTATCAATGCAGGAAATGCCCCTCTTTTCGTAGTGGATGGTGTTCAGATCAATGGATCCAATACCAGTATTGAAACACAAACCAATCCTATTGCCTTTTTGAATCCCAACGACATTGAGACTTTTGAAATCCTGAAGGATGCTGCTGCCACTTCCATTTATGGTGCGCGCGGTGGTAATGGTGTGGTTTTGATTACCACTAAAAAAGGTAAAGCAGGAAGAAACGAAGTAAATTTCAACGTACAGTTGGGTTCAACCTCTCCATTGAAGTATTTTGACATTCTCAATATTGCTGAAATTACACAAGCG
>DAIMYK010000290.1:0-2827 GCA_036734525.1 Sediminibacterium sp.
GCATGAATCGCTTGTCACGTATTCTTTTCTATTTATAATCGCAACGCCTAAACAAAGGCTTGTATGTTTTGTGTAATCTTTTCTCCGTTCTTTTTTCATTGGTCTCTCTTGCCATGTTGGCCCCCTTTTTACAAATGCTTTTCAATCCTCAGTTGCCACAACCCGTGAAGCCGGAATTTGCCTTTACTTTAACAGGTATCAGTGGAATAAAGGATTGGCTCGATTATGCAATGGGGTTATTAATTGTCAAAAAAGGAAAAATTTATGCACTGGGTGTTATTTGTTTGATGATAATAACGGCTGTATTTTTTAAAAACTTGTTTACCTATCTTTCTTTCAGGGTGCTTGCCCCTATGAGAAATTATGTAATGACGAAACTTAGGGCAGACCTATATGCCAAATTGCTTGAATTACCCATTGGATATTTTTCGGAGAAAAGAAAAGGAGACATCATCAGCAGAATGAGCAATGATGCCAATGAAATTGAATGGAGTGTGATGAGCACTTTGGAAGGCCTGATCCGAGAGCCTCTTACGATTATCATCATGTTGACTGTATTGGTGTATATAAGTCCGACATTGTCACTATTCCTGTTGGTACTATTGCCTGTGACTGGTTTCATCATAGGTCGCATCAGTCGGTCATTAAAAAAGCAATCTACCATTTCACAGGAGACTCAGGGACGTCTGCTTTCCATTCTCGATGAGACACTTGGTGGATTGCGCGTTATCAAGGCTTTTAACGCAGAGTCAATCATGCGTAAAAAATTTTTTGAAACAAACAACAAGCTCAATCATGTGAGAAATCATATGAATTTCAGAAAAGATCTTGCTTCTCCGCTCTCTGAGTTTTTAGGCGTAGCCGTTCTCTCCTGTATTCTCTGGTTTGGAGGACAATTGGTTTTAGGAAAGCAGACAGGACTATCACCAGGTAGCTTTATAACTTACATTGTTATTTTTACTCAAATTATCCCTCCCGCAAAAGCATTATCTACAGCCTTTTAAAACGCACAGTGAGGCAGTGCAGCTATTCAGAGAATTGAAGAAATTCTACAAACCAAAGCGGCAGTTACCGATGCTTCCGATGCCATTTCGATTGCCGGGTTTCAGAATGATATTCAACTTAAAAATGTATCGTTCGGATATGATGAACACATTGTTTTGAAGAACATTAATCTTACCATTGATAAGGGAAAAACAATTGCCTTGGTAGGGTCATCCGGATCAGGAAAAAGCTCGCTGGCAGACCTCATATGTCGGTTCCATGATGTTACAGACGGCGAAATTCTAATCGATGGTGTGAATATCAAAAGGTACACGCAAGAATCAATCCGCAGGTTAATGGGAATCGTTACCCAAGAACCTATCTTATTTAATGATACCATTGGTGCCAATATCACATTGGGAACAGACATCTCAGATGCAAAAAAAATAGAACAGGCAGCACGTATTGCCAATGCGTGGACTTTCATAGAACGCAAAGAAATGGGGTTAGAGGAAAACATCGGTGATCGGGGAAACAAACTAAGTGGGGGAGAAAAACAAAGACTGACAATAGCAAGAGCTGTTCTGAAAAACCCTCCGATACTGATTCTTGATGAAGCAACATCTTCACTGGATACGGAAAGTGAGCGAAGTGTTCAAGATGCCATCAATCAAATGATGCTGAACCGAACCTCTTTGGTGATAGCCCATCGACTCAGTACCATCCGGCATGCAGATGAGATTATTGTATTACACAGGGGTGAGATCATCGAAAGAGGTACGCACGAGCAACTCATCTCCCAACAAGGTCACTACAAAAAGCTAGTGGATCTTCAGGCTTTTGCCTGATGGCAGTGATAAAAAAATAGGTTATTCCGTTGCCGGCTTCACCAAACCTAATTTGGCTTCGAGTGAGAGAGTGGCATGAGGAACGGCACGCAAACGAGCTTTGTCTATCAACTTACCTGTTACACGGCAAATTCCATAGGTCTTATTCTCAATGCGCATAGATGCTTTTTCCAGGTGGTCGATATAAGTAATCTGGCGGCTGGCCATTTGTCCAAGCTGTTCTCTTTCCATGCTAACACTTCCATCTTCCATGGTCATGTAGCGTGCATCATCATTGTCTCCTCCCATTTCATCCTTGCGGGTAATTAATCCCTGCAAGTAGGTAAGTTCCTTGCGGGCTGCTTCCAACTTGCGGGCAATCAATTCCCTGAACTCATTCAGATCGGAATCACTGTAGCGAACCAGGGGTTCAGCACCGGTATAGGTAACTTCAGCTCTTTTTTCTAACTGTGTGTAGCCGGGCTTGTAGGGTATGCTGGATTTGGTGGTCAATTTTGGAACCTTCACCTCTTTTATGGGCTCGGGCTGTTTTTTAACTGGCTTTACCGGGGGAGCAGGTGGCAACTTTACCTCTACCTTGCGTACAGGCAATGGTGCAGGCTTAACAGGTGCAGGTGCGGGTTTCACTGCCACTGCGGGCTTAGCTGCGGGAGCGGGCGTAGGTTTTTTGGAAGGAGCGGCAACCGGCTGTTTTACAGGTGCTGCACTCTTCACAGGTGCTGCACTCTTCACAGATGCCGACTTTTTCACAGGTACCGGAGCAGGTTTTTTCACCGGAGCAGGAGTGGGTTTTTTCACCGGAGCGGAAGCAGTTTTTTTCACCGGAGCGGCTTTTTTAGCAGGAACTGCTTTTTTCGCCGGAGCTGCTTTCTTCGCCGGAGCTGCTTTCTTGGCCGGCACGGCTTTTTTGGCAGGCACAGGTTTCTTAGGCGGTGCTGCTTTTTTTGCAGGTACTGATTTTTTTGCCGGGGCCGCCGTTTTTGCAGGGGCTGATT
>DAIMYK010000291.1:0-2826 GCA_036734525.1 Sediminibacterium sp.
CTAATCATGGCATTGCCCGCCTCCCTGCTTTTTTTATTTTCTCTGATACCTTATATTCCCCAGGCAAAGAAAATGGAATTGCAGGTGCTGGCCTTGTTCAAAGACATAGCTCCCAATTCGGCCACCTACTTTTTTATCAAAGACATACTTGATGGATTACTGGATAAGCATGTCGGAATTTTCTCGTTTGGTTTTTTGTTGGTCTTGTTTTATGCTTCGAATGCTATGATGGGTGTCATTCGTACTTTTGATAAATCTATCGAGGAGAAAAAAGGATATTTCATGCACCAGCGTTGGCGTGCCATCCGGTTAACCCTTCTGTTGATCGTACTCGTAGTTGTTTCTATCTCTTTATTGTTGCTGGGCAAGAATGAGTTGATATATGTACTTAAAAATGTTTTCCATTTCAAACGGAGTGAACGCATTTTCTGGTGGAATGGTACCCGTTGGGTGACCATAATTGCATTGCTCTATTTTGGAATAGCATTCGTCTATAAATATGCACCTTCCCTGAAAAAACGCTGGAAATTACTTTCGCCGGGTGCCATACTCGCCACAGCACTTACCTTACTTACCACCTTACTATTTTCTTATTGGGTCAATCACTTTGCAGCTTATGACAAGGTATATGGATCAATAGGAACGGTGCTTATTCTAATGCTTTTGATCTATTTTAATTCTTTGATTCTATTGATTGGATTTGAGCTCAATGTCAGTATTACCGTTCTTACCCGACAAGCCATCGATCGCCGGAAAAGGGAGGAAGAGATTACCTGATTAATAATATGTTTATAACCCCCAATCGTTGGCGGTTGCCTGATAGGCAGGAACTTCACTGGAACGCCCGGGTTGATAATGGTGTGGCAGCTCTTTTTGACGAAAAGCTTCAAAGATGGTTACAGCACAAGCTACTGATATGTTGATACTTTGATTGATTCCATCCTGATGTATAATGAAATTTCCGTCAGCCATTTCACGAAAATCAGCACTGACACCGTCGTGTTCATTACCAAAAACCAACGCTATGGGTTCCGTAAGATCCATCGAATACAGCTCCACAGATTTTTCTGTGAGATGAGTAGTGTATATCTTCTGATACTTTTCTTTTAATGCTTTAACGCAGAGGTCTAATTCTGTAAAATGGTGAACAGTCAGCCATTTGGCGGCACTGCTGCTGCTTTTGGCACCAAAGCGCTTGTGTGGTCGGATACTCGTATTTAAGACATAAATCTCCTGTATGCCAACGGCATCGCAGGTTCTCATCACAGCTGAAATATTATGAGGATCGTGAACATTTTCCATCACAACCGTAAGGTCAAATTGTCGTTTTGAAAGTACCCTTTCGAGTTTTTCTCTTCGGATCTCATTCATGGGAGATATTTTTTAAAGACGGTAGAGTCCTAAGATCTACTTTTTGCAAGCCAAGTCCGGGCAAGCCCGATAATTCGATCATTCCCTGACGATAGATGAGACCTTCTGCCAAATCTCTGGACAATAAAAGTGGACCATCAGCATCTACGTAATCGAGTTGAGGTAAAAATTGAGCTATGGCAGCCGAGCCGATACTACTTTCATTCATACTTCCCATCATTACCTTCAGGTTCAAATTTCTGGCTGTTGCAATCATGCGCAGGGCGGGTGTGATGCCACTGCATTTGGTCAGCTTAATATTGATACCATGAAAAAAACCAGCACATTTTTCGACATCCTTTTCAGATACACAACTTTCATCTGCTAGTAAAGGAATGGCTGAAATGGCCATTAGTTGTTGCATGCCTTCCCAATTATCTTTCGCCAATGGTTGTTCAACCAATTCAACCCCCATCTTTTCCAGTTCAGGGATAATCTGAAGTGCTTCATCAGTTGACCATCCTGCATTAGCATCCACCCTGAATTTGGCAGTGGTAGCTGTTGTCAGCTGTTGCATGATCTCCAGATCATTGTTTGTTCCGAGCTTGACTTTATATATGGGCCATGGGTTGGATTGAATCTTTTTCACCATCGCTTCAATGCTGTCGATACCGATGGTGTAATCGGTGAGAGGAACGTTTTTCCAAGGGGTATTCCACCATTGATATAGTGGCATTCTCCTCATTTTTCCAAAGAGATCCCATCCTGCCATATCCAAAGCAGCAATTAAGAAAGGATGTTCAGGTATCAGGTGATGTAAGAAATGCCAAAATCTTTCCGGTGTTGTAAAAGCAAATTTTTCTATCATGCTTTTTTTGTCTTCCAAAACATTCACCATTTGTTCTGTGGTAACCTGATAATAACTGATAGCAGGTGCTTCTCCCCATCCGGTAAGAGTGCCCAGTGAAAGTGCCACGATGAGTGTAGGTTGATGTGTTTTGGTTCTTCCACCGGAAATGGTGAAGGGATATTCAAATGGAAGCTCGATGGACTTAAAGTTCAGTTGCACAAATTAATTTTTTGAGTCAAAAAAATCAACGTCCACTCGACTGAATCAGGTAGCTGATCTCCTGATTGAAGGCTGTTGCTGCTTGTAATTCCTCCACGGTAAGGTGCATTCTGTATACCCAGCGATGATTGGGGTCTGCCGGCACATTGATTCTTTCGTCAGCCGGATGTGTTCTACGCAAAGAAGCATCCATTCCCAGCAGGTCTTGAAGCTGAAATACACACCACATGGCAGGGGAAAAAAGATGTTGGACAAGTATCGCCTTATTGATCCACGCTTCACAATAGTAGGGAGGATTACCGGTTTGCCCCATTACATGGTGATAAAAATCGGTTGTGAGTTGTCTGTTTTCTTCCCACCATCCCCGTATCGTACTCATATCGTGCGTAGAAGGAGTAACCACACTC
>DAIMYK010000292.1:0-2819 GCA_036734525.1 Sediminibacterium sp.
AATCGATCTTTTTTTCTTCTTCCAGTAGCTTCAATTTTTCCTGGATGAGTTTTTCTACTTTTTTCAAAGGTTTGAATTCCGCAGGCCATTGCATCATGCGCTGAAAGTGATGCAATAATTTATCTTCCGGTACACCGGTCTCCGTGGAAGCTATAAAATCATGAGCATGAGCCTTGCGGAGCGGTTTCCAGGCAAGTTCGGGTGGCTGATAAGTATAAGGAAGCGGATTTTGCTTTACTTCATCCAATCGCTCCTGTAAGTCAGACCAGAATTTCTTTTCCATGTCTTTAGCGAGTTGTTGAGCATCTTCCGTACCACTTTGTAACAGGAAAGAAGTATAAATCTCGCGGGGATTCGGATGTTTCTCGATCAGCGAGTAGAGTTGTGGTTGTGTGTATTTGGGATCATCTCCTTCGTTGTGGCCATGTTTGCGGTAGCAGACCATGTCGATGAAGATATCACTGTTGAATTTGTTGCGGAAACGCGTAGCAATTTCAGCGCATTTAACGACTGCTTCTGCATCATCACCATTAACATGCAATACAGGAGCCTGCACCATGGCAGCTATGGAAGTACAATAATCTGAACTTCGGGCATCATCAAAATCAGTCGTGAAACCAATTTGGTTGTTGATAACAAAATGAATGGTGCCACCGGTGTAGTATCCACGCAGATGACACATCTGCAGAATCTCATACACGATACCCTGACCGGCAACAGATGAATCTCCATGAATCAATACCGGCAAGATCTTATCAAAGTCGCTGTCATAGAGCACGTCTGCTTTTGCGCGGGCAAATCCAAGCACAACAGGATCTACTGCTTCCAGGTGTGATGGGTTGGGCATCAATTTCAGGTGCATGGTTTTACCGGATGGTGTTGGCACATCACTTCCATAACCCATGTGGTATTTTACATCACCACTACCCATGGTCTGGTCGATCTGGGCGGTACCTTCAAACTCACTGAAAATTTGCTGATAGGTTTTACCCATGATATTCGCCAGCACATTGAGTCTTCCTCTGTGCGCCATTCCGATCACCACTTCAGCCACCTCTTGTTCGGCCGCCACATTGATGATGGTATCGAGGGCAGCAATGGTAGTTTCCCCTCCTTCCAGCGAAAAACGTTTCTGACCAATGTACTTGGTATGAAGAAACTTTTCGAAAATGACACCCTGATTGAGGTTCTCCAGGATGCGCTTCTTTTTTTCCAGTGGAAGAGAATGGGAAAATTCTCTCTCCATTTCATGGGTCAGCCAATCTATTTTTTCCTGATTGCTGATGTATTTGAATTCTATGCCAACATGGGTTGCATAAGTCTTCTGCAAGTGTGCCAAAATATCCCGCAAAGTTGCGCCGGGCATTCCCACCAGATTGCCTGCGTAAAAGACTTTATCCATATCCCCTTCGCCGAGACCAAAAAAGGAAAGGTCGAGGTTAGCGCCTCTATCCTTTCTGGGTCTGATGGGATTGGTCTTGGCAATTAAGTGCCCCTTGTTTCTGTAACCAAGTATCAGTCGGTAAACTGCGATTTCCCTTGCCAGGTCTATTTCTCCGGCAGGGATTGTTGACACTACCGCAGAACTACCTGTCGGAGCAGCAGCACCGTTGGAAACGGCAAAATCAAAGCCCTCAAAGAATTTACGCAAATCGGGATCAATCTTCCCGGGATCCTGTAAAAAATCGCGGTATAAACTTTCAATGTAAGAGGGGTGCGAGTGGGTGATATAAGAGAAGTCTTTCATGATTCGGACAGTCCGGATGTGAACGGGTGGCAAATATCGGTCAACAATTGCATTTTTGATTGACGAAAAGAGGATAAAATGATAGTTTAACAGGCGTTTTTTTGATTTTTTTGGGGTTTAATTTGATGAAATCGGGTCTAATCACTAACTTTGCCGTCCGAAAAAAGAAAACATGGCTAATCACTCAGCTACCAAAAAAGACGTAAGACAGGCCTCAAAACGCCGGGAAAATAACCGCTATTACGGTAAAACAACCCGCAATGCCATCCGTGAACTCAAGACAAAAGAAGGCGACGGCGCTTATGCAAAAGAACTGCCCGCTGTTGTATCTATGATCGATAAATTGGCAAAAAGAGGTGTTATTCATAAGAATAAAGCCGCTAACATCAAGAGCAAGCTGGCCAAAAAAGCCGCTGCAACCAAATAAGTCATTTCTTAACTGCTTATATAGAAACCTCACCTTTCAGGTGGGGTTTTTTTATGAATTGTATGCCTCGGGTGAAGTCCCGCCGAATAAAAATTCAGTTACCTTCGCAATCATGACAGAAAAAATTCTGATCCTTGATTTTGGCAGCCAGTTTACCCAGCTCATTGCAAGGGCTGTTCGGGAAGCCAATGTCTATTGTGAGATCATCCCCTATCACCATTCTTTTTCCATTGACAACAACCTCAAGGGAGTTATCCTGAGTGGCTCTCCCTTCAGCGTCAATGATGACAAAGCCCCCCGCATCAACCTGAGTAATTTGTTAGAACAGGTACCTGTTCTGGGTATATGTTATGGAGCACAATTGTCCGCAGCCCTGCTGGGCGGAAGAGTGGACAAATCCAACAAAAGAGAATACGGAAGGGCAGTGATGCAAATTACCCTGCAAGACCGACTGCTCCACGAATTGCCGGAACAATCACAGGTGTGGATGAGCCATAGCGACTCCATCGCAGTTTTGCCGGAAGGATGCGATGTACTCGCTGCCACCGAAAGCATTCCCGTTGCCGCCTTCCGCAAAACCGATACCCCACAACCCTAGTACGGCTTGGAATTTCATCCGGAAAATTACCAATCCGTTCACGGCAA
>DAIMYK010000293.1:0-2798 GCA_036734525.1 Sediminibacterium sp.
CGTTGATCAGCGGTGAACCCGATCTGATAGCGAATCTGGCAAATGTTTCAGCAGCACTCTTCCAACAGTTTAAATGGTTGTGGGTAGGATTTTATATTGTAAGAGGTGACGAGTTGGTATTGGGACCTTTTCAGGGGCCCATTGCCTGCACGCGCATTCGAAAAGGAAAAGGTGTATGCGGAACCAGCTGGGAGCAGGGAGAAACATTGGTTGTTCCTGATGTAGAAAAATTTCCCGGACACATTGCATGCAGCAGTTTATCGCGATCGGAGATTGTTGTGCCGTTGATAGCGGAAGGAATGGTGTGGGGTGTATTGGATGCAGACAGCACTGAACTGAATGACTTCGATGCAGTAGATAAAAAGTACCTCGAATTATTAGTAACAAGAATTGTTAAAGCAGCGCAATAAGCGGCTTACTGCTTTCACTGAAACACCGATTCATTTATTTTCGTTACCTTTGTGTATTCATATAAGCGCTCTACAGGCTGATCACACTTCCGTGACAAAGTTTTTCAGATCATTTACGGGTTGGTTATATCGCAGTTGACACGATGTTAGCTGACGTTCATTTTTATATTTTATTCAATGACATTTCATTCATTGCACATCATGCCTGCTATTCAGGAGGCATTAGAACAAGAGGGGTATCAACATCCAACACCCATTCAGGCACAAGCCATTCCACCCGCTTTACAGGGGAGTGATGTATTGGGTTGTGCCCAAACGGGTACGGGAAAAACGGCTGCATTTTCCATTCCTATTTTACAAAATCTTGCGTTGCAGCAACGGGCAACAACAAATAAAAGAGCCATCAAAGCATTGGTAGTTACTCCAACGCGTGAACTGGCCATCCAAATCGATGAAAGTTTGGCGGCCTATGGCAGGAATTTACCATTGAGACATACAGTAATTTTTGGAGGTGTTTCACAATTAGCTCAAACCCAGGCGCTACAAAAGGGTGTAGATATTTTAGTAGCCACCCCGGGAAGACTGCTCGATCTGATGCAGCAAGGATATGTTTCACTGCAACATATTCAAATGTTGGTGCTAGATGAAGCCGATCGCATGCTGGACATGGGCTTTATACATGATGTGAAAAAGATCCTGGCAAAAGTGCCTGCCAAAAAACAAACCCTGTTTTTTTCGGCCACCATGCCACCTGAGATTGCTTCGCTTGCCTCCTCACTTTTACAGAATCCGGCACGCGTGGAAGTGACGCCGGTATCTTCGACAGCAGAAACGATCGGACAACAATTGTATCATGTAAATCGAGAGAATAAAAAATTATTGCTGGCCCATTTGCTGAAAGATGAAACGATTAAAACAGCACTGGTTTTTACCAGAACAAAACATGGTGCTGATAAGGTTGTGAAGGACTTACTCCGTTCGGGTTTTACTGCAGAAGCCATTCATGGCAACAAATCACAAAATGCAAGACAAAGGGCGCTGGGTAATTTTAAAAGTGGAGTTACCCGGGTTTTGGTAGCTACAGACATAGCTGCCAGGGGTATTGATGTTGATCAGTTGTCGCATGTGATCAATTTTGAATTACCCAATGTACCAGAAACTTATGTACACCGGATTGGCAGAACAGGCAGAGCCGGTGCCAGCGGGGTTGCCATATCATTTTGTGATCACGAGGAAAAAGAATTTCTACGTGATATTCAAAAATTAACGGGTATCAGCATCCCTGTTGTTACTGAACATCCGTTTTCATTAGGAGTGCAAACATCTTCAACGGTTCATTCACCACAACAACGCCAGGTGGAGCAGAGAAATGGCAACAGGGGTGGTGACAGATGGGGCCATCGGTCTGGCGGAAGGGCAACAGGCAATCGGAACCATTCGAGAAGGTTTATTGTGAATTGATTATTGGATGTAGAAAAAATCACTGAAAAATAGTAGTTTTGCCACCCTGCGGATATGGCGAAATTGGCAGACGCACCAGACTTAGGATCTGGCGCCGCGAGGCGTGTAGGTTCGACTCCTATTATCCGCACGAAGGGCCAGCGTGAGAGTTAAGTGTGAGTGTGAATCAGTATCACAGTCATACACATTTTCACTCTGGCCTTTTTAATTTCTCCTCCTCCAAGTATTCAGCCTTTGGCGGAGAGTTGGGGGCTTGCATGCGAAATATTCTTTTAATAGACGATCATAGATAAAATCGAATCCGGCACACGCTGCGAAGTCTGCTTTCGCGCAAGCGGTAAGCAAGACAAGCAGCGGAAGACCGCTAAAGAACAAATATCTCCTCCGAAAAGTCTCACCTCACTTCCGCAAAATTTTTTCCATCTTCCGCCCTTTAGCCAATTCATCCACCAACTTATCTAAATATCGAACCTTTTGGGTTAGTGGGTGAGCAATGTCTTCAACCCGATAACCACAAATTATCCCTGTGATCAGATGCGCCTGAGGGGACAGCGTAGCTTGTTCAAAAAACTCCTGAAAATTTATACGTGACGAGATCAACCTCTGTATAGTAGCAGCATCGAAACCCGTTAACCATTGAATGACCTCATCCAATTCTTGTTTTGTCCTTCCTTTTTTTTCTACTTTGGCCAGATACAATGGATATACGGATCCGAAAATCATTTTGGCAATGCGCTCATCTTGTTGACTCATGATTCTGGGGTTGTATTAATTTTCTTCTTCTCCGAAAAGTTTTCCTTACCTATTGCCAAAGACCAAAGACTGTTACGGTCTTTAGGTTTTGGTCTTTAGTCTTTGGTATGTTTGTCATTCACAATACGATAATCAAGCCAAAGACCATTTGCCAAAGACCAAAGCCAATCAGGG
>DAIMYK010000294.1:0-2796 GCA_036734525.1 Sediminibacterium sp.
TTGAAAATTCTCCGCAGGGTCTTCCGCCCCGACGTGTCGGGGCGACGTGTCGGGGAGACTTTGCGGCTTGAACGAGAATCTTATCAATCAATCATTTTAATAGATACTAGAGAAAACCATAGAAATGCAATCTTTTATCTCTCTT
This sequence comes from Sediminibacterium sp., assembly GCA_036734525.1. Lineage (GTDB taxonomy): Bacteria > Bacteroidota > Bacteroidia > Chitinophagales > Chitinophagaceae > Sediminibacterium. The sequence continues at coordinate 146 of DAIMYK010000294.1, forward strand.
CCTGAATAGTCCCAAATATTTTTTTTCTTCCGATATACCAATAAAGACCAGCTCCAATATATCCAAGAAAAAAAAGTACAGCTACCCACAAGATTTATTCATTCTTATTAAAATCATTTGATTGAATTACCTCCCTGATGGCTAACCAGACAAATGCAATGAAAAAGATTAAGATACCTGCCAACATTAATTTATCAAAAGTCGATTCGTAATTCGATTCGATGCTTTTTAAAATAAGGTAGGCAAGTAACATTAAGCAATGTAATAAAAATGGAATAGCTAGGAAATTGGTTTTTGAAATGCCCATTTGTTATTTTTTTATACTTACTTTCATCACAACAAAGTCTTCCGAACTATGAATGCATGAGTAGACTTTATTTCAAGCCGCAAGTACCTACTGACCGCTTGCACGTCAGTGAGACATTGCCAAGGAAATTCATCCTATCTCCATCACTGTATTGCTTTCATCATTTCTTTTATTGCTGCTTCCAACTGGGTGTCTCTGCCGTTGAGTAAATCCATATAAGGCAGTGCCACACGCACGTCGGGTTCCAGTTGTAGATTCTCCGTTGGCCGTTTTTCTTTTCCGATAGTAGCCACCATTGGAATACCAAAGACAATGGTTGGGTCGATCTGTGTTTCCCACCATACTGCTGTTCCTGTACCGGGTACCGGCATACCAATCAATCTTCCGGCACCGGCATTTTTATAGATGTAGGGGAAAATAAATGCATCGGAATAGTTACCCTCTCCCATGAGCACACAGCTGGGTTTTTGCCACCGGTCCATCGGCTCCGGCGGAGGAACTTTGTTTCCCTGCGGCGCGAATTCAAGGTAAGTCTTTCCGGTGAACAAGGTCAGCAAATCATTGTGCAACCAGCCACCGCCATTGAAACGAGTGTCGATGATGCTGGCTTTTTTGTTTTTGTTCTTACCCATTACTTCATCAATAACAGAGCGATAGCTGCCATCGTTCATTCCCTGCACATGCACATATCCAACTGCACCCTTACTGATGGAATCTACCAGCTGGTACATTTTACGTGTCCATCTTTTGTACATCAAAGCAGATTCCTCCGCAAAGCTGATAGGCTTGATGCTTTCTTCCCAAGTATTCCCGCGCGCATCTTTACCACTGAGCAATATCCATTTACCTGCTTTTCTATTGAGCAGACGTGACCACTCTTCACTGCCCGTTACTGATTCGCCATCAATGGTTTCGATGATCACACCCGGTCTGATTTTACTATTGGCTTTGTCTGCCGGGCCATCGGGAATGATTTCGGTAACCCGAATGCCTTGGGCAGAGGATGATTCATCATAGAAAAGTCCGAGTGCTGCGGTATTGTCGGGATTAACAGGCTGGGGAGTATATCGCCCGCCGGTATGAGAGGCGTTCAATTCTCCCAGTATTTCACTCAGCAACTCCTGAAAATCATAGTTGTTGCTGATATGGGGAAGGAATTTGACATAGGCATCATGGAACATCTGCCAGTCGATGCCATGCAATTGAGGATCATAAAATTTTGATTTCACCTGCCTCCAGGCATGGGAAAAAATATAAGTCCTCTCCGCTGCAGGATCAAGCAGCATTTCTGTATTAATGGCGACAGGGTTTGATTTACCGGCATCATCAACTTTCAACAATGTACCATTGTTAACAACAAAAAGACTCTTTCCGTCTTTAGACAATTCCAACTTACTTCCTCCCGCACCCAACTTGGCGATGATCTTGGTTTCCTTTGTGCGTGTATCGCTTAACCAGAGATCGTATCCCTTTTCAAAAGCCGCCAGGTAATAGATTTTACTACCATCTGAACTCAATGCATAATCACTGATAGAAGCACTGTTGATGGTCAATCGCAACTTGCGGTTATCAATACCACAAAAGTCGGGTATGAATTTCTGTGCTGAATCTTTTTTTATACCGGACCTCTGCTCCTTCAGTAGGGCAAATTCGTCTTTGGTTAACCTGAACTCATCGTAGGTAGCAGCATCCAGGAATAATCCATAAATATCTACTTCCCGGCTACCCTGATATGCCAAAGACCTTCTTCCATCCCGGTGGTTCGCCCAGGTTATGAGTTTCCCCTCCATGCCCCATTTGGGATTGCTCTCACCGAATCCACTGTTCACAGGATGTAGTATGGAGGTATTTCCATTTGCAGGAACTACAGCAGTCTTAGCTCCACCAAATCCGAAATACATGTCATCTGCCAACTAATATTGCCCGTCCGGACTCCAGCTAAAATCCAAATCACCATCCGCATAACTATAGTTGCGACCTGCCGGTAAAAGGATGCGGGATTGTTTGGTAGCCAGGTTGAATACTTTCAGAACGTTTCTGTTTTCCAGATAAGCGAGCTCTTTCCCATCAGGAGAAAACCGGGGCTGAAATTCCTCTGCATCGGTTGCAATCAGGGGCTCTTCTTTCAGTATTGTACTTGCATAGAAGAAGGGCTCTTCTTTTCTCACCATTTTGCAGGTGTAGATATCCCAACTTTTTCCACGCTCTGTTGCATAGACCAGCATTTTACCATCCGGTGACCAACGAACCATCCGCTCCTGCTCAGGTGTGTTGGTGATTCTTTTGGTGATACTTCCCTCCACACTGGTCACAAAAACTTCCCCGCGGTTGATGAAAGCAATTT
>DAIMYK010000295.1:0-2794 GCA_036734525.1 Sediminibacterium sp.
ACGGGGATTACCGGAAGAAACCTTCCATCGATGTAAATTATCAACCCGATTTATCGGGTGCAGTGGTTACCCTTCAGCCGCCGGCACAGGGCGTTGCAGTTGGTTACCAAATCGGCAGTCAACCCGTTGTTACTTATGCGCAACCTTTTACAGTGAAAGGAGATGGAAAGATCAAAGCATTTGCCTTGGCTGAACCGGGTAAGTTGCCGGGAGATACTGCTGAAGTAAATATCACCGGTCTAACCCTCTTCAAAGCCATCAAGGCACCCGCGCGTTTACAGGCCGGACTCCGGTATCAATATTTCGCTGCCAATGAAATGGATATGGCTGCATTGCAGGCAGCACCAAAGGCAAATGGAATTGTGCCCGTTCCATCTCTCTCAGTGAAAGCACGCAAAGACAAGTTTGGAGTGGTTTTCGAGGGATGGATCAAAGTGGACAAGACGAATGGCTATGAGTTTTTCACGACCAGTGACGATGGCAGTATTTTATTCATTGACGGAAACGAGGTGGTTAATAACGATGGGAACCATGGAGCAGAGGAGCGCTCCGGCAGGTGCATCCTGGAAAAAGGATTCCATAGTTTCAGGTTACAGTATTTCGATAGTGGTGGAGGCAATGAATTAAAAGTCAGCTACCGCCCTTTTGGTGAAAAAAAACGACCCATCGATGCTGCCGTATTGTTCTACAGTCCCGCAAGCAAATAACAGAAAAGAAAAAAGTTAGGTGGCAGTCTTCCGAATTTTTATTTTCCCTTGAAGGCCGGCTTTCTTTTTTCCAGGAAGGCAGTGACTCCTTCAAAACGATCTTCGGTATTGAAGCAATTTCCGAAGGCATCTACTTCCACTTCATAGCCATTTTTTGATTCATCAAATACGGCGTTGGCGCTGGTGATACATCCGGCTACCGCAAGAGGTGCCTTAGATTGAATGATGGTAAGGATAGATATGGCTTTGTTGAGTAACTCTTCCTGAGGTACCACATAATTCACCAGTCCGTATTGCAGCGCTGTGTCGGCATTGATGGTTTGTCCGCTCATCAATAATTCCATGGCCCGACCCTTGCCGATCAGTTGAACCAAACGTTGTGTACCACCGTATCCGGGAAGTATGCCCAGGTTCACTTCGGGTTGACCGAAGAGGGCATTGGGTGATGCGATACGGAAATGACAGCTCATGGCTAATTCACATCCTCCGCCCAATGCAAAACCGTTGACACAGGCAACAATGGGTTTGGGGCAACGTTCTATGCGAAAGAAGAGATCTTGTCCGCGCTTGGCCATTTGCCTGCTTTGCTCCACATTCATTTGGTTGAACTCACTGATATCGGCACCGGCTACAAAAGCTTTGGCACCCGATCCTGTAATGATCACCGTACGTATATCGGGATTGCTATAGATATTATCTAACTCTGTATCCAGGGCTTTTAGTACATCCTGGTTCAGGGCATTTAATTTATCCGGACGATTGATGGTAATGGTATAAATACCATCTGTTAGTTGAGTGAGCAAAACAGAATCCATGGTTAATTTGATTTCCTTTAAAAAACTAAAAGTTACGGTGGGTCTTCACCCATTCTTTGATGTAGTTGGCTATGTCGGCTGTTGGAGTTCCGGGTGCAAATAATTCGCCCACTCCCAACTCACGCAATGCCTTGCGGTCATCCTCGGGAATGATGCCTCCACCCGTGAGCAACACATCATTCATGCCCTTTTCTTTCATGAGCGCTATTACTTTTGGAAAAACGGTCATGTGGGCTCCGCTCAATATGCTGATACCAATGGCATCTACATCTTCCTGCAAAGCAGCATTCACCACCATATCGGCCGTCTGTCGGAGTCCGGTATAAATCACTTCCATCCCCGCATCCCGCAGCGAAGCTGCGATGATCTTGGCACCTCTGTCGTGACCATCGAGGCCAACTTTGGCAATCAAAACCCGGACAGGTCTGTTCATAATCAGAAAACTAGATGATACAATGGGCAGTAAAGTTAGTAAAATTGTACGTAGGTTTACACGTAACAGAAATGAATCACTGCTATGCAATACAGAAAATTCGGTAATACAGATTTGATGGTGAGTGAAGTGGGTTTTGGATGCTGGGCGATCGGCGGAGCTGCATCGGTGGGATCCATCGCCATCGGCTGGGGAGAAACTGATGACAAAGTTTCGCAGCATGCCTTACTCACGGCAAAAGATGCCGGCATCAACTTTTTTGATACAGCAGATTTTTATGGTTTGGGACACGCAGAAACATTGCTGGGCAGAACCTTCGGCAACAGTGACCAGGTGCTCATTGCATCCAAAGTCGGACAAAAATCTGTCAACAACGAACGCATTGAAATAGATTATTCCAAGCAGTATATTATCGAAGCCTGCGAAAAAAGTTTGCAACGATTGAAACGTGATACGATTGACTTTCATCAGCTGCATGTGGCACGATTGTCTCACTTGCAGCAGGGGGAATGTATCGAAGCCATGCAACTGTTGCAGCAACAAGGAAAGATCCGCTACTGGGGAATATCATTGATCACATTCAATCCCTTTCCGGAAGCTGATTTCATGTTCGACCATTCCTTCGGGGATGGATTTCAACTGGTCTTTAACATCATCAACCAGCGTGCACTGCCCATTATTCTCAGAGCGGGTGAAGCCGGGTTTGGTGTCATTGCCCGCATGCCCTTACAATTTGGTTTGCTCACCGGAAAAATGAGTGCCACTTCTCTATTCCCGCCGGATGATCACCGCAGCAGACGCCTGGGGCCGGAATTGATTGCTGCTACGCAGGAAATTCT
>DAIMYK010000296.1:0-2789 GCA_036734525.1 Sediminibacterium sp.
TATCTTCATTCTATGATACAAAGAATTCAAACCATCTGGTTGTTACTCGCCTCTACCTTGTCTTTTGTGAGTTTACAGACAAGTTTTTTCAGCGGAATGAAACCAGTGACCACTGATGCTGCTGTTCAACCCGAACCCGCTTTCACGCAAATAACCGGTATGACCAACTGGATGTTGCTGGCAACCACAATAGTGATGGCGCTCATAGCTCTGATCAGCATTTTTTTGTACAAGAGCCGTCCGACTCAAATGCGCGTTGCTTTGGTTGGTCTATTTCTATCGGTGGGTTTGATTTTTCTGTATTATAGGGAGTCCAGGCAATTCCTGACAGGTCAGGGAACCATGGATCTTACTGCCCTGGTAGTAATGTTCATACCCTTCCTTTTTTTCCTGGCGATTCGAGGCATCTATAAGGATGAGCACCTCGTAAAAAGTGTGAACCGATTGCGGTAATTGTTGGTTGAGGAACCGAACATCAGAAGTAACGTCCTGTAAAACTTTTCTTTTCTTTCTTGAGTCCGGAGGGTACACCGGCATATACCAATTCTCCGCCACGGTCACCCGCCTCCGGTCCCAGGTCAATCACCCAATCGGCACAGCGGATAACATCAAGGTTGTGTTCAATCACCAATACGGAATGTCCCTGATCTATCAGGGCATGGAAAGAAGCCAATAGCTTATGTATATCATGAAAATGAAGTCCGGTTGTCGGCTCATCGAATACAAATAAAATTTTTCCCGCTCCCTTACCCTTTCCCAAGAAGCTCGCTAATTTTACCCGCTGAGCTTCACCCCCACTCAGGGTGTCGCTGCTTTGTCCGAGTTTGATGTACCCCAAACCTACGTCCTGCAAGGGTTTGATAGCGACGGAAATGTTTTTTTCACCCTCAAAAAAAGATAGGGCGTCATCGACACTCATGTCGAGTACATCAAAAATATTTTTCTGTCGATACGTAACGTCAAGTACTTCATCTTTGAATCTTTTGCCCCGACAAGATTCACATATCAGGTGAACATCTGCGAGGAATTGCATCTCAACGAGCTGTTCCCCTTCTCCCTTGCAGGTATCACATCGGCCACCATCCACATTAAAGGAGAAATGCTTGGGCAAGAACCCTCTTGTCTTTGCAAGGGGTTGTTTCGAATAAAGATCACGAATAGGATCCCATGCTTTGATATAGGTAACCGGATTACTTCGGGAAGATTTACCAATGGGGTTTTGGTCGATCATTTCAATGTGATCAATCTGATCAATATCTCCACTGATTTCTTTGTGTAATCCCGGCTTTTCTGTTCCCTCTCCCTTTAGCTTCCGCAATGCCGGTACTAAAATCTGTTTCACCAATGTTGTTTTCCCACTGCCGCTGACCCCGCTCACTACACATAGAACATTGAGCGGAAACTGAACCGATATACCCTTCAGGTTATTCTGACGCGCCTTTTCTACGCGTATGCTGTTGTTCCATTTGCGCAAGGTTCTGGGTGCAGTAATTGACTTCTTCCCTGAAAGATAGGCGCCCGTTAGACTTTCAGGATGCGCAATGATTTCTGCATAATTTCCTTCAGCAACTACTTTCCCACCGAGGTGGGAAGCCAGCGGTCCCATATCAATGATATGATCTGCCTCGCGCATCATCATCTCATCGTGCTCTACCACCACCACCGTATTGCCCAGATTGCGCAACGATTGAAGTACCTTGATCAATTGACCTGTGTCCCGGGCATGCAATCCAATTGATGGCTCGTCAAGGATGTACAAGGAATCTGTTAGGTTTGACCCCAAACTACGCGTTAACTGTATGCGTTGACTCTCGCCGCCACTCAAAGAATTAGCCAGTCGATTCAGGGTAAGGTAGCCCAAACCCACATCTAACATAGTCTGCAGGCGCTGCTCTATTTCCAAAAGTATCCTGCGTGCAATGGCCATCTCACTATCAGTCCATTTAATTTGCTGTAGCCATTGTTGCAGATCTTTTACTTGCCAGGCGCAGAGTTCTCCAATGTGATGACCATTGATCTTTACATACAATGCCTCCTTCCTTAATCGATATCCCGAACAGGCATGACAGGTAGTTCTTCCGCGGTAGCGGCTCAACAGCACCCGGTATTGCACTTTGTAAAGATTCTGCTCGACTTCTTTGAAAAAGTCATTGATGCCATAGACTTTCCCGGCACCTTCCCACAACAAGGTATATTGAGCTGCCGTTAAATCTGCTATCGGCTTGTGTATCGGGAATCCGATACCTGAAGCTCCCTTGATGAACTGCTCCTTCCACCAACCCAACTTCTCCCCCTTCCAGGGTGCTACTGCCCCTTCATACAAACTAAGTTGTTTTTCTTGTATCACGAGCTCTTCATCTATTCCCAACACCTGACTAAATCCTTCACATACCGGACAGGCACCGAAAGGATTATTGAAAGAAAAAAGATTGGGAACAGGGTCTTCAAAGCGCATCCCATCGGCTTCCAGCTGGTTGGTGAAAGAAAGGAAAACAGACTTGTCAGTCTCCAGCCAGACTTTCCCTTCTCCTTCATAAAAAGCTGTGGTGATGGAATCATTCATCCGATGTATATCGTCCTCCTCCCATCCCCGTGACAAATATCGATCGACCAAAACATAGACTTCTTTACCAAAAGCTTTCAGTTTTTTTTCAATTTCCTTATCGGTTAGTTCCAGCCATTCTTCAATGCGCACCGACTCAGCCCCCTCCTTGTTTCTGCAATAAAGGCGTGAAAATCCTTTTTGCAAGAGAATATTCAGATCTTCTGCAAGCTCCCGGTTCGGATGT
>DAIMYK010000297.1:0-2776 GCA_036734525.1 Sediminibacterium sp.
CAGCAAACAAACTTCCATTTGTGACAGAGCATCCAAATTAAGTTCAGTGGAGATTCAATCGGGCGAAACATACAAAAACTTAAGCTCACCTGCTTCTGCCTGCTGCAACACTTCTTCCATCTCTTCGCGGGATTGTCCGCGGTGCAATGCTGCGGCTGCTATCTTTTTTTCCTGCAGACGGGCTACCTGGTCGTTCATTAGGGCAATTAAAGGACTTACCACGATGCACACACCTTCCAACAGTAGTGCCGGAATCTGAAAGCAGATTGATTTTCCCCCACCTGTGGGCAAGATGGCTAATGTATCTTTTCCTGCAACAACAGATTCAATAATGGGCAACTGCGATGGCCTGAAATGTTGGTGATGAAAGAAACGTGAAAGAATGGTTTGGGGAGTATTCATGGCAGCATGCGTCTGTTGACACCGTTTACTTACTGAATTTTTCGGGTCAGCAGGCGAACGGAATTAATGCCCAGTACCACATCACTGAAACCCATCGCCAAGGCACTGAGGGCAGGACTTAACATGCCGATTGCCGCCATAGGAATGGCTATGATGTTGTAGGCAAATGCCCAGAAAAGATTTTGCCGAATGGTTTGATAGGTGGCCTTACCAATTCCCAATGCAAGCGGCAGATTGGTAAGTCCCTTGTTCATTAATACAATGTGAGCGCTCTGCATAGCAATTTGTGCGGCATTCCCCACAGATATTCCAATGGTGGCTTTTGCCAATGCCGGTGCATCGTTGATGCCATCGCCGACCATGGCTGTCGGTACAGCGGCATTCAACGTGGCTATCCGATTCAGTTTTTGTTCCGGACTCTGTTCTCCATACCAGGTATCAATCCCAAGTTGTTCTGCCAGTTGCTGACATTTATAATTCCTGTCACCACTGAGTAGAATGGTGGTATAGCCGGCTTGCTTCAATTGTTGAATCACACCCGGTGCTTCCGGTCTTATCTCATCTGCCAGATCTATCCAACCCACCCAAATACCATTTTTGGTGATGTATATGTTGTGCGAATCATCGGTAGTCTGGTCTTTCACAAGTTCATAGGAACCGGCCAGGTATTCATCTCCATTTTTATCAATGCCCTTTACTCCTATTCCCTTCATCTCTTCGATGGTTTTCCAGCGCAACTCATCTTTTCCTTTCCAATCGCGTGTGATGGCCAGTGCCAGAGGGTGATTGGAATATTTTTCCAGTGAGTAGGCCCATTTTTTCAAGATCAGTTGTCTTTCTTCAGCAGAGGGAATTTCCGGGTCGGTGGAAAGTTGGCGAAATCCTTCTTCCCGCGCTTCGAATTGACGAATGACAAAACCGCCTGTGGTCAGGGTTCCCGTTTTATCGAATACGATCTGCCGCAGGTGACGAAACAGTTCCATGCTGGCAGCATTTTTCACCAAGACCCCATTGCGTGCTGCTCTTCCCAAACCTGCAGCAACAGCAGCCGGCGTTGCAAGTCCCATAGCGCATGGACAAGAAATCACCAAAACAGCGATTCCTCTTAACAGTGCATTACCAAAGCTAAGGTCAGCCAACCAGAAGTTGAGTGCCCAGGTAAGCAATGCGATTACGATAACGAGTGGTACAAAGAGTGCGCTGATTTTGTCTGCGAGCAATTGTATGGGGGGCTTATTGGTTTGCGCGTCTTTCACCAATCGTATAATTTGTGATAAGACTGTGGCATTTCCGGTGGCTGTTACGTACGCTTTCAGGGTTCCGTTCACTACCACACTTCCTCCGATCAGCAAATCATTCATTTTCTTTTGAACGGGTAAGCTTTCTCCGCTGATCAGCGACTCGTCGATGCCGGCTTCTCCCCAGAGTACTTTTGCGTCAGCGGGAACTTTTTCTCCCGATTTGATCAGCAGCAGATCACCTGTTTTCAACTGACTGCTTTCCACCGGAAAAATATGCTCCTGGTGTTGGTCGTCGAAGGCGATCATGTTGGCCATGATCTTTTCTTCCTTTGCCAGTTCTTTCAGGGCACGTTGGGTTGATTCCACTGATTTGTCTTCCAGCCAATACCCCAGGAAAACAAGGGTAAGAATGGTGGCGGTGGTTTCATAGAATTGAAATTCGGGTCCTTTGTTGGCGAGCGTGCCATAAAGACTATAACCAAAGGCAGCCAGTGCACCGAGGGCAATGAGTACGTTCATATTGGGAATTCCCTTGGTCAGAGAATTCCAGGCGCTCCTGCCAAAAAAGTTCATGCCTACAATGAGCACGGGAAGTGTAAGCAGACACTGTACATAGGGGTTCATCAGCCAGTGTATGTGCAGACCCGGAATCATGTGCAGCATCAGGGGCAGCGTGAATAGGGCGCAGAATAAAAATCGGTGCAGGTGATTGTTGAGTTGGAAACGGGAAGGTGGTTCGGCCTTTTCCTGACCATTCAATACCTGATAGCCGAGTGACCGTATACCCCGCACCAATTCTTCCTGCGAAATGTGTTGGCTATTGTCGAAGCTTACATCGCCGCCGATGAAGTGCACCCGCACTTCTGCCAGTCCTTTTTTCTCAAGGTAATCCTGAATGGTGAGTGCACAATTGGTGCAACTCATACCGCCTACTTTCCAATTCACTTTCTCCATATACGCTTGTTGCTACAAATGACTTGTAACAGCGTACAAAGTTACGAAAATCAGTCCGGCTCTGTCTTGAAAGCCCTGTGTTTAAACTCTTTCCAGCCTGTATCATTTGGTAATGAATCAGGAATATGGCTTTGATCAGGTTCAGCAGGTAGCGGAGCAATTATGGGCAGAATGTAAGC
>DAIMYK010000298.1:0-2742 GCA_036734525.1 Sediminibacterium sp.
TGCCGCGAAGTCGTTCGCCCGCCAAAGGCGGACAAACAGAAGCACAAAACTGAAATAAATCAGATTTTCTGTTCAACACAGTTTAGTTTCTTCCGCCGCGTGTCTTTCCAGTAAAAACATCGAGCCCAATCAACTCTGGTGGAAGACTTCGCGGCTTGAAAGAAAAATGACATGAACGAAGAATACAATCGATAAAAACCGACCACATAAAAACAGACACGCGGAGGAAAAAGGTTAAAGACTAAAACGCTAAAAGAGTTCTTACGACAAACTGTACCAGCCAGCCGCGAAGTCATTCGCCCGCCAAAGGCGGACAAACAGAAGTACAAAACTGAAATAAATCAGATTTAATTTCAACTTAAGGTGGCCGAATTTTCGACACAAAAAAAGGGGACATCCAATAAAGAATGTCCCCTTCGAAGATCTAAATGCCGTATTAATTAAAGTGTAAATCTTAGACGAGTAAAGTAATAAGCGCCATTAAAGCCGAATTGCTGTACACGACGGGAATAAACAAATCGTCCGAGGCTAAAGTTATTGCTGTGTGAATGACGATCTTGGTACACATCAAATACGTTGTTACCTCCTACTGTCAGTGTAACGCCTTTCAGTACTTCATAGCTTACGGTCAAATCAACAACTGTGTGTGGATTGAAAGTCTGATCTAATGTTTCCTGCAACCCGGTCAATGTATTTACAGGCCATGTGCCAGGAGCAGCCGGATTAATGGTAGGATCGAGATATACTACTTTTCCGAATCGAACCGCACGTGCCATGGCAGATAACTTGCCGGAACGGTAGTTCAGCATAAAGGTATGCTTGTTCTGTGGGTTGGCCACTTCAATACGACTCTGGTCTTCTCTGTTGAAATAGTTCCCAATTTGTCCGGTAGCCACCAATATGGGAGATGCTTTAATAATGGGTTTGCCATTCGCATCTTTTTTCACTTCATTGTCAATGAAAGTGCCGGCCCAGCTAAAACGGAGTGAACCTTGTTTACCCACTTTTGCAGTATATGCAAGAACTGCTTCAATACCACGGGCACGTGTATCGATGGCATTGCTGAAGAAGTTCGCTGTTTGCGCATTGGCAGCTGCCAGTTGTGCGCGCAATACCGCATCTCCACCATCCGTAAAGTTATTCGTCAACACAATACGATCATTGATATTGATCTGATAGGCATCCAGAGAAAATTCCAATTTGCGATTAAAGAATTTAGCTGCAACTCCCAGCGTATAACTGGTAGAGGTCTCTTGCTTCAGGCGGGGTATGCCGAGAATCTGGGCAGGAAGACTTTCATTGGTGAAAGTTCCACTCTCGGTAGGCACCAAACCTGCTCCGGTGCTAAGGAATAATGTGTTTGTTCTGGCATAGAACTTTTGCTGCTGAGAAGGAGCACGGAAACCGGAACTGGTAGAAGCACGCAAAGAGATCTCATCAGTCAGTTTATAGCGGGTAGCCAACTTGTAATTGAGTGTTCCGCCAAAATCAGAATAGTTCTCATAGCGCAGTGCAGCAGCTGCCATGAATTTTTTAGTAAAATCCTGCTCCACATCTACATAGAGTGATACGTTGCTACGGTTATTGGTACCGGCATTAGAGGGCTGAAAACCTGCAAATACCTGAGCACCGGCAGCAACTCCGGCGGCTGTATTAAAATTCTTATAAGAAGCTTCTTCGCCTGCACGAACCCCAAACTGATCGATGCGATATTCAGCTCCGAATGCTACGTTCAGGCCTTCCTTCACATCAAACTTTCTGGACAAATCAGCATTCAGCGTATTTTGGGTGAATTGCAATCCACCTGCATCAAACTCTTTTTGCCAATTGCTGGTAATGGAAGCCTGTGAATAGTTCACTGAATTGGTTATGCGGAAATCGAAAGTATTTCTTCCATACGTATTACTAAAGTCAGCATTCCATTGACCAATCTTTCCTTTCACACCAATTGCTGTAGACACATCCACTACATCGGAATTGATTTCCGGCAGGAATCCATTGGGATAAGCGGAGAAAATAGAATTCCGAATACCGGCAGGTACCCCTGAAGGGTAGCGGTAGAAACCTGCTGCATTTCCTTTCTTCCTGTTATAACCACCAAAAGCGTACAACTGCCAGGTCCCCTTGATAGGTGCGGAGAAATTATACATTACCCCGCCACCCCGAACGCGTGAGTTACCTATGCGCATATCAAAATCATTCCTGTTGAGAGCTCTGGCCAGCATAATTGAGTCATCCCGATTTTGTCCGTTCACGGTTGGGAAAACAGCGCCGGTATAAGTACCACCACGATTGGTTTCACCACGATCGGTGTACTCGCCTGTAAGATTGAGGAAGCCTTTGCTACCTACTTTCAGTCCATAATTCAATGCAACTTGTGTAGTACGTCCATCAGTAACTTTAGCTGAAGGAAAATTTCCTCTGTTGATTACGTAATCACGGTCGAACTTTGTCATGTGCTGACCAACGGAAACATTACCCACCAAGGTACCTGTTTGTTGTTTCAATACTATGTTGATCACACCAGCAATGGCATCTGATCCATACTGAGCAGCAGCACCATCACGTAAAATTTCTATCCGCTCTATGGCATTGGCAGGAATCGCATTCAGATCTGTTCCCACCGTACCTCTGTTAACAGTACCGTTGGCATTTACCAAGGCAGATTGATGGCGGCGTTTTCAATTGATAGATAACAAAACCTGATCAGGACCTAAGCCGCGAAATTGAGAGGGATCTGTG
>DAIMYK010000299.1:0-2742 GCA_036734525.1 Sediminibacterium sp.
GGCTGAAAAATCATTGGATCGGTCCTTGAGATCTTTGCTAACAATTTAGGCCTTGTTGGGCTTGCTTTCTGTGGGGGTCTCTGTATAGAAGACATGAATGGAAGAAGGCAAATCACCGAACGAACTATCTACATTGATCCAGTTCCATTGCGCAGAAGCGGAATGGAATTCTGCCAATAGTAATGTCAATAGAATGATGAGGCGCATGCAGAGCTTTTTCAGGAAGCGATGGTGGTTGCAACTGATCTTTCAGACTGCCATTGGTTGCGTCCCCAACCCGGTATCACGTGCTTCTCACTATGGTAAGAAGAGCGTACGAGGGGTCCGCTTTCAACATAGTCGAGTCCGAGTTCATAGCCAATCTCTCTGTATTCAGCAAATTCGTCGGGGTGAACAAAGCGGTGAACGGGCAGGTGTTTACTCGTGGGTTGGAGATATTGACCCAGTGTGAGAACGTCACAACCTACTTCCACCAGATGACGCATGCTTTGGATCACTTCGTCACGGGTCTCTCCCAGCCCAAGCATCATACCGGTTTTGGTTCTCATACCCCCTTGTTTCAACTGACGAAGTACATCCAGACTACGGTGGTATTTGGCTTGAACGCGCACCTGGCGGGTCAGGCGCTCCACAGTTTCGAGATTATGGCTTACTACTTCGGGTGCAGCAAGAATGATGCGCTTGATCTGATCTGCATTTCCTTTAAAATCGGGTATCAGTGTTTCAAGTGTGGTATCGGGATTCAGGCCTTTTACTGCTTCAATGGTATTGTACCAAATGGATGAGCCACCATCGGGTAATTCATCTCTGTCAACACTGGTGATAACTGCATGTTTCACTTTCATCAACTGGATGGCTTCTGCAACACGTCGGGGTTCTTCCCAATCAACCGGACCGGGGCGACCGGTAGCTACTGAGCAAAATCCACAGCTACGGGTGCAGGTATTACCCAAAATCATGAAGGTAGCAGTCCCTGCTCCCCAACATTCTCCCATATTTGGGCAATTGCCGCTTTCACAAATAGTGTGCAGACGATGGGTGTCAACCAGATTGCGAACATGCTTATAATTCTCTCCTACTGGTAATTTCACGCGCAACCAACCGGGCTTTTTGCCTGTGCGCACGGTATCTTTTTCTTGAGTTGGGGTAGGTGTTGTAGCCATAAGGGAATTTGCTGGTGGTCGATATTCCAACCAGCCGGGTGCAAAAATACTTACTTTCTCTTACCAAAGCAGATAGCTGCATAGGCATTGAAAAAGAATTTCCGCTCCGGTACATCCAACACCATTGGCATGTTTTGAGTGTAGTAGCTCGCGTTCAGGCCAACTTCAACGGCCGAAACCATCTCATTGTACCTGCCATAATCAAATCGGAGTGCGGTTCGGGTATGAAAGCCGGGCACAAATTTTATTTCATTCCAGCCCCGGGTAAGTCCGCCTCTGCCCAATATATTGGTAGGGTTCAGGAAATCAGCTTTATTCGTGCCGGTGTATTTTATAACTTCCCTCACTGAGGAACTGGAATTCAACACCTCCAGATAATAGGTTCTTAGTAATCCGGCAGAGAAACCTCCCACGTAGATCACTGATACGGCTACCCCGTTTTTATTTCCCTTGCCTCCCAGCAATTTCTGGCTCCCCAAACCGGCATTCAAGGCATAGAAATTATTGACCTTACCGTAGGTGTAGCTGGATACGATCAGTAAACCGCCAGTTGAGCTGATGGTCGGAATTTTTTCTTCTTTGGGATGGTGCCTTTCGCCAAATGACAGCCACCATAAATTTGTTTTGGTAATGGTTTTGTACTTGCCCTTTTCCAGAAAAATACTCCATCCATCCGTATTGAAATTCAGGCCATAAACCGTTTGCTTTTGAAAAATCAGGGCTCCCTCCTCTTCCTGTTTGATCAGTTGATTGATCTTGTCTTTCTTTTCCTGTTTTTTTCTTGCTTTCTCAGCGGCCGCATCTTGTTTGTTCCTGTTCTGAGCGAAAAGGAAAATCGGGAATAAAAACAGCAAAATAAACAAGGGCCGTCTCACCGGTAGAAATTTAGTTTCATGTAAATTTATAATAAAATTGGCTGCATGACTTCACAAATTATTTATAAATCTGACCTCCGGACGGAGGCAGTTCATCTACAGAGTGGTACTTTAATTGAAACTGATGCCCCTACAGACAATCAGGGCAAGGGAGAAAGGTTTTCCCCTACGGATCTGGTAGCTGTTGCGCTGGGAACCTGCATGGTCACTACCATGGCAATCAAAGCAAAAACCATGGGACTGGTGCTCGACGGAACAAAGGTTGATGTAACCAAAATCATGGTTTCCGATCCACGGCGAATTGGTAAATTGATAGCCCATGTACATTTTGCCCCAGGCATAACCGACGATCTACGTAGCCGTGAAATACTGGAAAAGACATCCCGAACTTGTCCGGTCGAACGTTCTCTGCATCCCGATAACGAATTAGACCTTCAGTTTAACTGGATATAACCTTTTCCTGTTGTATGATTCGCTGACCAACTGCACATTGAAGACAATATTTGTTCCTGCAAAAAGAATGCGTCAATTCCGTTAACGCCTGAGAGTCAGCTGCCCGTGTATTTTTGACCTCGGTGTTGCTCCACAATGCAGTTATACGGTTGTGCTCGGGGGGAAGTTCCTCATACATAGACAAAACTTTTCTAATCAACTGTTCCTCTCCCCTGCTATATGCATAGGCATACATAAGTGGCAAAAGAACT
>DAIMYK010000300.1:0-2727 GCA_036734525.1 Sediminibacterium sp.
AATACTAACCTGTAATCGGGTACAAATAAATTGCTTACACTTCCATTCCTGCCAATTGCTGCTCATATAATCGGCTATAGGCTCCCCCCAGTGCCAACAATTCCTCATGGGTACCGGTTTCCTGGATCTTTCCTCCCGACAAAACAATGATCCGGGATGCCTTCTGAATCGTACTGAGTCGGTGAGCAATAACAATGGAAGTTCTTCCTTTGATGAGTCGTTCGATGGCTTTTTCAATCAGTTGCTCACTTTCCGAATCAACCGATGAAGTGGCTTCATCCAATACCAATACAGAAGGATTGTACAAGAGGGCGCGGATAAATGAGATGAGTTGTCGCTGGCCCCAACTGAGGGTATTCCCCCTTTCCATAACATTATAATCATAACCACCGGGCAATTGCAAAATGAAATCATGCGCCCCGATCATTTGAGCTGCCTCCTCAACCTGAGCTCGCGTTATCTGCGGATTGCGCAGGGTAATGTTATCAGCCACAGAACCTGAAAACAAGAATACATCCTGAAGTACTACACCTATGTTCCCCCTTAATACCGTTGGATCATAGTGTTGTATATCAACCCCATCAAGTAAAATGCTTCCCCGGGAAAGCGGATAGAGGCGATTCAATAAACTAATGATACTTGACTTTCCACTACCGGTATGTCCTACCAGGGCAACCGTAGAACCCGCCGGAACGGTAAAACTGATATCCTGTAGAACATCCCTGCCTTCCTCATAGCCAAAACTCACTTGTCTGAATTCGATTGCACCTTTTACCTGATCAGGCCGATAAGACCCTTCCGCTGCTGCGGACTCAACATCCGGATTTTCAAGTACCTTAAAAACCCTCTCGGCAGCAATGCCCCCCATTTGGATTACATTGAACTTGTCAGCGATTACCCGCAGTGGCCTGAAAATCTGGTTGAGGTATAGAATAAAAGCAACCAATAACCCTGCATCGGCTGTTTTTCCCGACACCCACCAGACAAGTAAGCCCGTACTGATTGCCAGCACAACTTCCACAACAGGAAAAAAAACAGAATAAGCAAAAAAGGCTTCTATATTGGCTGTTCGAAGTATGGCATTGATAGCAGTGAACTTGTTCATCTCCCGCTCTGCGGCAGCAAAAGCCTGTACCACATGCATACCTGTGATGTGTTCCTGCACAAACGCATTGAGTTGGGCCACAGCAGTGCGCACCTGCATAAAACTTTTGTTGACACTCTCTTTAAAAAAATAGGTAGCCACCAGCATCAACGGAAATGGGATGAGACTGATCAGCGTTAATTTCCAATTGATGAACAACATGGTCGTCAGTGTAATCAAAATGGTCAGCAGGTCTGCAATGATGGGGATCAATCCATCAGAAAAAACATCATTGATGCTTTCTATGTCATTAATTGTACGTGTAGTAAGCGTACCGATGGGTGTTCGATCGAACTGCCTCAATTGCCAGCGTACCACTTTCTGATATACCGCCTGTCGCAGGTCATTCACCACCCTTTGTCCCAGCCTTGCCGTAGTAAATGAAAAGAGAAAACGCACGGATGTTTCTATCAGAATAAAAATGAGTTGAAAAGCCGTAACGAAGATGACAAAGGCAATAATTTCATGCCGATAGACAGCAGGTAAAAATTGCTGCAACCACAGTGGCAATGTGATTCCCTTACCCATGGCAGCATCTAATGTAACCTGGATGAGATAGGGTCTTACCGGAGCAGACACTGCCATCAAAATAGCCAGTAGCAAGGCCATGTACCAGGCAGTTCGATAGGGTACCACGAATGCAAAAAGCTTATTCCAAAGAGCCCTGGTTAAAGTACCTCCTGTTGATGCTGAACTGCTCATTCCTGCAAATGTAAACAACTCTTCCGAGCCACAAGTTGATTGACAATCGGGAAACTATATCCCTTTTGTCACTGTCGGCAAGCAGGGGGCTTTTTCGTATATTTGTAGTTACATGGAATCAACGCAGGAAATTGCGGTCAAAGAAGTTTTACCTGTTTACAACCTCAACGCAGAACAGGAGAAAAAAGAAATTGTCAGACACTACCGTGCGCTGATGAGGAGTCTGCGTCCCAAACTGAAAAAAGGGGACAGGGAACTGGTGCGGCAAGCATTCGAAATGGCAGCGGAAGCACACAAAACCATGCGCCGCAAAAGCGGTGAACCCTATATTCTGCACCCCATAGCCGTTGCCATGATTTGTGTGGAAGAAATTGGCCTGGGTGTTCGCAGTACCATCTGCGCATTGCTTCATGATACCGTGGAAGATACCGATCTCACGCTGGAAGATGTAGAACAGGAATTCGGAAATGAAATTACAAAAATCGTAGACGGTCTTACTAAGATCTCTTCGGTAATGGATACGAATACAAGCCAGCAGGCAGAGAATTTCAAAAAAATTCTGCTCACACTCACCGACGATCCCAGGGTAATTCTCATTAAGTTGGCCGATCGCCTGCACAACATGCGTACCCTTGAACACATGAAGCGGGAAAAACAATTAAAGATCGCTTCTGAAACTGTCTGGGTATATGCTCCTTTGGCGCACCGCATGGGACTATACAACATCAAAACAGAGTTGGAAGACCTTTCCATGAAATACATGGAGCCGGAGAATTACAAGGAGATTGCCCGCAAGTTATCTGAGACCAAGAGGGAGAGAACACGCTATATCAATGAATTCATTCGACCCCTGAAAGAGAAGATAGAAGCAGCAGGCTTTC
>DAIMYK010000301.1:0-2711 GCA_036734525.1 Sediminibacterium sp.
GGAAGCGATTTGAGAACATGGAAGGTATTTTCAAAGAAGGAGATATTGTAAAGGTGAAACTGGTGGGATTAGATCCAAAGACCGGGAAATTCAAACTGAGCCGCAAAGCATTGATGCCTAAACCTGAATTCAATAAGCCACAAGGCAATAGGCAAGACAATACAGGCGAAGGCGAGGAAGCATAAATATTCCTCACTCCATCTTCATCACTTCCCCATGGAAAATGCCATGCAATCAGTTCAGATTGTCATTCCTGCCGACAGGCAGGATGAACTGATTGCTCAGATGTTTGCACTGGGTTATGAAGGATTTGAGCAGACGGATACCCACCTTATAGCATATATTCCACCGCTTGATTTCAACAAAGAAGACCTCAATCATTTATTGAGTAATCTCAATCTAACAGCTTCATTTTCAGTAATTGAAAAGACCAATTGGAATGCTGTTTGGGAAAGCAATTTTCAGCCCATTCGAATTGGAGATCATATCGGAGTAAGAGCAGATTTCCACCCGCCATTTACAGGTGTGTCACATGAACTCGTTATTACACCACGCATGAGTTTTGGAACCGGTCACCATGCAACAACTGCACTCATGCTGGAAGCCATCCTGGATATTCCCCTTCAGGGTAAAACGGTACTGGATTTCGGAACAGGAACCGGCATCTTGGGCATATTGGCTGCCCGTCTAGGCGCTCGGAAGGTTGTGGGAATCGACAATGATACCTGGTGCATAGAAAATGCTGCCGACAATTGTCAAATGAACAAGGTTCACCTGGATTTGCAACTCGCGGAAGAACCACCGCAAGACCAAACTTTAGATCTCGTTCTCGCCAATATTAATCTACACATCATTCAAACCCATCTTCATTCGCTTCTTCATTGTCTTGCCAACCAAGGTATTTTACTCCTTAGCGGACTTTTGGTACAAGACGAAACACCGGTTGATGAGGCCTGCCGGCAAGTTGGTTTACAACTGCATTCCAAATCCGAGAAGAATGGCTGGATATCACTTTTGTATCGTCGTTCGCTCTGATTTGTGATTTATTTCGTAACTTTACGAAACCCCCTAATAATAATAGATTCATTATGAATGAGTTATTGTTAATCTGTTTGTCCTATTGCATCGGTTCTATTCCGACAGCTGTTTGGATTAGTAAGGCTGTTCACGGAATAGATATACGTGATTACGGAAGTGGCAATGCAGGTGCTACCAATACATTCAGGGTACTCGGCTCTCGTCTGGGTTCTATCGTCATGTTGGTTGATGTGGTAAAGGGGTTCATCGGTACCTCCTTATACATTCTCCTCCCTATTTATCTGGTAGATGAGTTACAAAGAACGAATTTCATGATCGCCCTCGGTTTAGCAGCCGTAATCGGACATATATTTCCTATTTGGGCTGGTTTCCGAGGTGGAAAAGGGGTTGCGACCTTATTAGGTATGGCAATTGCTATTCAGCCCTTAGTTGCTGCCTGTTGTCTGGCGGTGTTTCTCCTGGTACTTTTGCTTACTCGTTTCGTTTCACTCAGTTCCATCCTTGCAGGTATCTGCTTCATGGTATGTATCCTCTTCATCTTCAATGAAAGGGAACCACTCTACAGAATATTTGCTGTAATGGTAGCTTTGATGGTAGTGATAACCCATCAAAAAAACATCGGCAGACTCATTAAAGGAACTGAAAGTAAAATCGCTCTGCAAAGGCGCAAGAACAGAAGATCATTGGATTAGTATCGAACATATTTTCTTGAACTGTTCCAAACCAACGAACTCCGCATAAAACTAACATCTGTTCACATATTTATTTTCTGTTTTTCCAATGAAAGCTCCTAAATGAGCTAACAATTTTTTAACTTTGCCTTCCTCTTTTCTTGCTACATAACTCTTTTATTATGCAAAATCAGCCCGTGTTTGACAAATTACAGCTGAAAGATGAAAAGAACATCCTGATTCAGGGACTTCCATCTTCGATAGAGAAACAATTCGCCAAATTAACGTATGCCAAGAATGTAACTCCTTTGCTCAAGGCCCGGAAGGTAGATTTTGCTCTCTTATTCGCTTTGAGTCAACATCAGTTGAATAATATTCTCCAGGAAGTTTTCCCGGCACTCCACGAAGAGACAAAATTATGGATCGCCTACCCCAAAACTGCCAGTAAAATAGTTAGTGATTTAAATCGTGCTAGCAGCTGGGCTGCTCTTCACAGAAAAGACTATACCTCCGATAGCCACGTTATCCTTGATCATGTATGGACAGCAGTGCGCTTTGTTAAAAGTTCACAGATACCGAATCAGGAGAGAGCTTTTGCAGAAACAAGGATTTCTGATTCTCTGTCATTTAATAAAAGTCTGGTGGTAATGCCAATTGAACTGGAAAAATTATTCACCAAACACAAGGAAGCCCAGGAATTTTTTACCTCTTTGCCTGTAGTGAATCAAAAAGAATATGTGAGTTGGATCTCATCTGCCAAGAAAGATGAAACACGTCGCATTCGTATCAACACTGCATTAGAGCGCCTCCTGGCTGGAAAGCTGAATCCTGCTGAAAAATAATGTCATTTCTTAACATTGAGATCAAGGCGCACTGTTCAGATCCGGGACAGGCGGAAGCGTATTTATTGAATGCGGGTGCCCGGTATGCAGGTTTAGATACACAGGAAGATACCTATTTTCAAGTCACGGAAGGCAGACTGAAACTCCGGAGAGGTCCTAT
>DAIMYK010000302.1:0-2710 GCA_036734525.1 Sediminibacterium sp.
ATAAATACGTTTAACATACCCCTTTAAAACACCTAAAGAATACCCTGTTAAAACACCGAAGGAATATCCCGTTAAAACACGTCAGGATACTCCGTTAAAATACTTGAAGAATACCCCGTTAAAACACGGTAGAAATACCCGGTACAAACACCGGTAACAAACACGGCAATATCACTGTCCTATCAGTGAAATGTCAATCCGTAGAAGTACAGTCCCCATTGCACTATGATCAGCTATGCGGGAGTCCGGTCAGAAATGCCAGGGTATCTACCCCATCCGCATAATCGAAGAGGGTAGGGCGCTGGGCATTTCCGGCCGCAAGGCCGCCCACCCCTACAATACATTGTATGTTTTCATCTTTTTGTAAAGAGTGAAGGAGAGAAGAGCCGGTTTCATAATACTGATAATGGATCTGGCTCACCGGAGAAAAGGGCGATGCATGTTCAGTTAAGACCACCGAGTCATTGGTCATGTAGAACTGATTGCGCATGATGAGCAGGGTCAGGTGGTAGTCGAAATTGTGCGTGTAGGCAGGAAGGTCCATCACAATTTCATATGTTCTCAGGGCTTCCAGCAGGGGGTTGAAATCATACCCTACAGTTACATATACCTTCGTGACATTGCGACAGCCGAGACCGAAATAGCTTTGCATATCTCCTGCCAATGCTTCCAGTTCCTGCCGGGTTTCTTCTCCGTTGAGTATGGCTACCGAACTGCGGTTGCGGCGGATGATGTGGGGATATTTGCCAAAATATTGGTCAAAATAACGGCCTGTTTGGTTGCTGCCGGTAGCTATGTATGCATCGCATCCCTGCAATCTTTCCGCTACGGAAATGAAGTCGGTAGTGCGGCCATCGATGCGCTCGAGTTGCTGAAGGAGGTGCAAAATCAGGCGCTGATCTTTGCTGGAGGGTTTGATTACAGCCCGGTGGCCGCTGATAAAAACACAGAGCAGGTCAAAGAAACCCACCAGGGGAATATTCCCTGCCATCACGATTCCAACCCTTTGTGGGCTTGGATTTTCAGCCGGCAGGTGATAGCGGGCAGTCCATTTTTCCAGAAGGTTGGGGTCCAGCATATCTTCCACGATGGCCCGGATAGCGGCATCGACGAATCTGGGTATGAACCAGGTATTTTCCCTGCCCGCTCTTTCGCGAACCGCCAGCCATTCCGGATCATTTCCGGCCATATAGCGACCTAATTCAGACATTATTTGAATTCGTTCTTGTAAAATCATTGTTCCATCGTATTTTTGAGGGAGAGAAATTTCGATTCACCCATTAACAAATCAGAACCTTATGGCGATCAAAATTACAGATGAATGTATTAACTGCGGTGCCTGCGAGCCCGAATGTCCAAATAATGCCATCTATGAAGGTGGTGTTGAATGGTCCATTTCAGATGGAACTTCTGTCAAAGGAAGTTTTACATTGATGGATGGAACAGTAGTGGAAAGTGATCAGCGTTTTGCTCCGATCAGTACAGACACCTATTATATCACCCCCAACAAATGTACCGAGTGCCAGGGTTTCCATGAAGAACCTCAGTGCGCCGCTGTTTGTCCGGTAGACTGCTGTGTGCCTGATGAACAATACAAAGAGACTGTGGAAGAGTTGCTGGGGAAAAAAGAAAAGATGCACATTTAATGATGTTTACCACCTGATAAGGGTGGTCATCCCGTTATCCCGGTGATTTTTTCGCCTCTTGCCGAAGATCTCACCGGGATTTTTTTATCAATACCCATGAAGAAAAATATTGCCCTCGTAACGGGTGGCCTCAGCAGTGAGGCACAGATCAGCTACAAAAGTGCAGAAACGGTGCAGGCCAACCTGAACCGCGACCTGTACAATGTTTATTATATCGACATTCACCCCAGCGGCTGGTGGTATGTATCGCCGCAGGGAGATAGGAGTCCCGTTAACCGTGAAAAATTCACGATTGTTGACCAGGGAACAGAAGTCAAATTCGATCTTGCATTGATGTGCCTGCATGGTACGCCCGGTGAAGATGGCAAACTGCAGGGTTATTTTGACTTACTGGGCATCCCTTACACCAGTTGTGATGCAGCAACATCCGCACTCACTTTTAATAAAAGATTTACAGTGGCGGTTGCCGCATTCGCGGGAATTCATGTAGCCCGATCATTGCACCTGTTCGCACATACCCCTGTTTCACCCGAACAGATTTTACACCAACTCAACCTGCCGGTATTTGTGAAACCCAACAATGGCGGAAGTAGTTTGGGAATGAGCAAGGTGACGCAACCTGCAGACCTCGGTCCGGCATTGCTCAAAGCATACAAAGAAGATGATCAGATATTGATTGAGGAAGCCATCATTGGACGTGAATTCACGGTGGGTGTATTCCGCCGTTCAGGCGCTATCACCGTGTTGCCCATCACAGAAATCATCACCCACAATGAGTTCTTCGATTTTGAGGCCAAATACCAGGGCAGAAGCAAGGAGATCACTCCTGCTGAAATTACACCACCCATGCAGCAACAGCTGGAAGCAGCAGCCCGAAAAGTTTACGAGGTGTTGAATTGCAGAGGTGTGGTTCGCATCGACTTTATCTATAGCAGCAAGTTCCAGCAACCCTATATGCTGGAAGTAAATACTGTGCCGGGTCAAAGTGCTTCAAGTGTAATACCCCAGCTGGTGAGAGCCCTGGGCTGGAACCTCACCGACTTTTATGGAG
Source organism: Sediminibacterium sp. (assembly GCA_036734525.1). Classification (GTDB taxonomy): domain Bacteria; phylum Bacteroidota; class Bacteroidia; order Chitinophagales; family Chitinophagaceae; genus Sediminibacterium. The sequence continues at coordinate 2,698 of DAIMYK010000302.1, forward strand.
AACTGATAGAAGA
>DAIMYK010000303.1:0-2710 GCA_036734525.1 Sediminibacterium sp.
TCCCCGCTAAGGGGCTGCACACGTTAAAAGCAGCTGACGGTGGTACAATTTGGCATAATACCCCTCTTTTTTCATGAGTTCTTCATGGTTACCCCTTTCTATGATTTGTCCGTTATCGAGCACCAAAATATGGGAAAAAGACAGGGCGGTGATGATGCGATGGGTGATGAAAATCAGTGTTCTGCCTTTCAGCCACGCATTCAGGTTAGCTGCGATGGTAGCTTCTGTCGAGGTATCAACGGCACTTAAACAGTCATCCAACAATAAAATTTGCGGGTCAGCCATGAGTGCCCTGGCGATGGATACCCGCTGTTTTTGTCCGCCGCTTAGGGTAATGACCCGCTCCCCCACACTTGGCTGGTAACCATTGGGTATACTCATGATATCATCGCGAAGCCCTGCCATACGGGCTACTGCCTCAATTTCTGATGGACTTGGCTTATCCTTGCAACCAAAGCTGATATTGGCTTCAATGGTATCACTGAATAGTATCCCATCTTGTTGAACATAGCCGATGGCACTGCGTAGCTGGTCAAGTTGTATGTTTGGAAGGGGTGTATTACCCCAGCGAATAGATCCTTCTGTTGGATCGTACATCCGCATCATCAGTTGTGCCAGGGTAGTTTTTCCTGATCCGGTTTTTCCCAGGATTAAAATTTTTTCACCCGGTTCAATGGTGAAGTTAATGTGACTCAAAGCACGAATGCCGGTATGTGGGAAGGTGAATGAAACATTTGTCCAGGTCCAGTTTGCCGCAACGGGAATGGGTTGTGCATTGGGTTGATTGCTGATGGCAGGTACGATGGTTAAAAACTCATTGATCCTTTTCTGTGAAGCGGCAGCCCTTTGAATCATACTGGCAGTCCATCCTATCGCACTAACCGGGAAGGTGAGCAGGTTGATATAAATAACAAATTCGACGATCGTACCTACTGCACCCGGGTCTTGGATGGCTTTATAGCTTCCCGCCAGTATGGTAATAAGAATACTGATTCCGATCATCAGCGACATACTGGGGAAATAGATTGCCTCTACTTTTGATAGTCCGATACCGGCTTTCTGGTAGGCCTCACTGCTTTTTTGGAAAGAGCGAAACATAGCCGCCTCCTGAACGAATGATTTGATGACCCGAATTCCCGAATAAGTTTCCTGTGCCTGTGTTGTCATGTCGGAAAGAAGTTGCTGGATCTCTTCACTCTTGTGGTTAATGATGCTGTTCACCCGATAAATAGTAAATGCAAGGATGGGAAGTGGGGCGAGAACGATGAGGGATAAGGAAAGATCTCTGCTGAACATATTGTAGAGGCAGAAACCTATCAGCGTGGTCAGATTGATGAGATACATGAGAGCAGGACCTGTATACATCCGAACCCTGCTCACATCTTCCGCAATACGATTCATTAAATCTCCGGTGGCATGAACAGAGAAAAATCCGGCATGCAGGGATTGGTAGTGCCTGTAGATTTCATTTTTCTGATCGTATTCTATATGGCGGCTCATCACTATAATTGTTTGCCGCATGAAGAACATGAAGATGCCACGAAGTATAGCAAAAAGTAGAATCAGCAGACATGTGATGGTAACTACACGAGACAAGGGCTTATCAGTGCGGAACAGGGAGGCAAAAAGAGAATTGGTCCATGCCATGCCTGAAGAACCAGTGGTAGGATGAATGCCTGTTGTTCTTTGCTGTATGTATCCAACTAGTAGTCCTGTGATTCGAGGTGCCAGAACGGCAAAGAAGTTGCTGGAGACCACAAACACAACTCCGATGATGAGGCGCCATTTGTATTTCCAGAAAAAATGGTGCAATGTGCGGAGATGCTTCAATGAATCAATTTTTTATAGAACATGACTAAGAGTGATATACCTGCATTTCTCAAATTGCGAGTTATTGCTTTTTGGCTGTCCATACATTATTGGCATCATTGCTATCGGGAAGTACTTTATCAGGATCGTAGGTAACAGATTCGATTTCTTCCTCAGTTGCCAGGGGGAAAGTCCAGGAGGTATTTCTCATCCAGATATCTACCGGCAATTTTACTCTTTTTGTTGCACCGCTTTTCATTTTCACTTCCAGTATCACAGGCATTACCAGTTTCTCGAAGTTTTCTATGGTGATAAGACAGCCTTTTGTGAAATCGTTGCTATTAACATATTTCACTTCACGCACACCCACATCGTGTTTCCAGTTGTAAACAAACCAGCCACGCCAGAACCATTGAAGACTTTCTCCGGCAGCATTCTCCATAGTTCTGAAAAAGTCATCCGGCGTAGGATGTTTGAATGCCCAATTGCGGATGTAGGTCTGGAAGGCATAATCAAATCTTTTCTCTCCGAGGATATGGTCTCGCAGCAGGTGAAGTCCGACCGCTGGTTTATTGTATAAAAGGGTGCCGTTGTTTCGTTCTTTGAGGTTATCAGGACCGTTGCTGAGTATAGGTTCCAATGAGGAGTTGGTGAGGAAACGCCCGGCATTGTGCATATTGGTCTTCGAACGAGGTTTGTATTCACCATTATTAAATGCATCCGTTGACAAAGCGTTGATGAAGGTGTTGAAACCTTCGTCCATCCAACCATAGAGACGTTCATTGGAGCCGACGATCATGGGAAACCAGGTGTGACCAAACTCGTGGTCGTGAACACCCCAAAGACCCATTGTTTTGGCACGGAAGCTACAGAAAACGATTCCGGGATATTCCATTCCTCC